>WFTL01000131.1 GCA_015485495.1 Planctomycetaceae bacterium | reverse complement strand
GTTCCGAATCACCGGCCGTTTCGGCTTCTTCACCGCCTCCAGAAACACCAGGAACCGCATCGGCAGACGGGCTGCCGGCCCCTTCCGTCTTCCGGCCACCCACGACCGCCGGGGACATTCCGACTCTCTTCGGCACACCATCATCCGACTCACTCCGGTCTCCGACAGCCGATCGCACCCGGACGGCAGCTGCTCCGCCCGTGAACTCGTCGGCTGCTGAAACCGCCGCAGACACGAATGCCGATCACCCGGTCCAGGCTGCAGCGGGTTCCCCTGCCGAGAACGATTCTGCGGTTTCGGCATCTGCCTCTGATCGCCCGATTTCGTCGGCAGATGGATCGGCGCCGAAACAGCCGATTTCGTCTCAGCCGGTCCAGCAGTCCGATGCTGCTGCGGGCACCGTTTCAGCCACCATCGTCGATTCACCCGAAGGGCGAGTCAGCCCCTCATCCACCCAGGAACCGGTCACGGCACAGATCACCGGGTCGGTGCTTCGGGCTCTTCACACGACAGCTCAGGCAGCAGAACAGCGCGACCGGACGCTGACGATTCGCCTGGACCCGCCGGAACTGGGGACACTGACCATCCAGTTGAAATCCACAGGCAGCGGGATGGACGTTCACCTGGACGCCGCCGACCCGGTCACCGCGGAAATGCTCAGCAGCCGCATTCCGGAAATCGAATCGGCTCTGCGAAACCGTGACGTTCCTCTTCACCGGATCCAGATGAACGAACCCGGGACGGCCTTTGGATCGTCCACATCCACTGGGCAGCAGCCCGGGAACGGATCCGCCGGAACCGGTCCGAACGGCCATCATTCCGGCCGGTCTGTCTGGAATCACCAGCCTCCATCGTCGACCGGTTCGCCGGAGAACGATTCGGTTCGACATCGGCCCTCCCATCTGACAGGCATACGGGCCTGAAGGAAAGGATACTGCGTATGGAAAATGCCGTCTTCACTGCCGCTTCCGGGCAGACACAGTTTCTGGAACTGTTCATCGCTCAGGTACAGAACCAGGATCCCCTGGAACCCACCAAACAGCAGGAGTTTCTCGCTCAGCTTGCCCAGTTCGCGACCGTGGAAGGTCTGGAGAAACTCAATGCCGGCCAGTCTCAGTTCAACACGCAGTTTTCAGAACTGCTCGAACTGCAGCTTCTGAACAGCGGTTCCGGTCTGCTGGGCAAAACGGTCACCTACGGGGAAGCCGGCCAGACCGGAACAGCCACAGAACTTCAGAAAGACAACGGACAGGTCCTGATTCGTGTGGGCGATGCCCTGGTGCCGGTCAGCGACATCACGGCGGTCGCCCCGGCCGAACCATCCTCCGCGTAGATCGCTGCTGAACCCATTTCCGCTTTTTCACGTCACTCCAGACACAGCTTTTTTGAATAAGGAACTCTGACCATGGCCAATGCACTGCTGACAGGGATTTCCGGACTGCGCGGCAGTCAGAAAATGCTCGAAGTCATCGGCAACAACCTGGCGAACGTGAACACGACGGGATTCAAATCCTCCCGCATCCTGTTTTCGGATCTCATGTATGAAACCGACCGCAGCGGCACATCCGGGGACAGTCAGGTTCTGGGATCGATCAATCCTGTTCAGACCGGATCCGGGTCCCAGGTGGCGCAGATCGACCGCAAATTCACGCAGGGAAATCTGGAACAGACCGGCGAAGAACTGGACATGGCCATTTCCGGAGAAGGGTTCTTCGTGGTAGCCGGGGGTGGATCCACGTACTACACCCGAGCCGGATCTTTCACCCTGACGGATGACGGTATTCTGGTCGATTCCTCAACCGGATTCACTGTGAGACGCATTGGCACGATCGGAGAACCCAACGGGACAGACCCGGCTTTCCAGGTCAACGGAGACGACCGGATTCAGATCCCCAAAGGAGCCAGCATCCCGGGCACGGCATCCACGGAAGTGTCCATCAGTGGGAACCTTCCGGCATCCGCCACCGGGCCGGTCGCGGAAACCATCCGCACATCGACGGCTCTGCTGTCCGGCGGCAGCGCGGCCACCACAGCGACCGCTCTGAACGATCTGGATTCCAATTCCATCGACTACGTCGTCGGTGATCAGATCACCATCAGCGGTAACGACCACGACGGGACTCCGGTGACCGCGACATACACCTATGCCGCCGGAGACACGGTCGCTGACCTGCTGGCCGCCATTTCGGCCGCCTATCCGGGATCAACGGTCAGTCTGACCAGCTCCGGTGAAATCGAGATCGAGTCCAACACCACCGGACCGTCTCAACTGAATGTGACGCTTCTCGACGCGCCCACGAACACCGGCAGCACCGACTGGAGCAGCCACAACTTCATCGACATCGTTGTCGGTAAGGATGCTGATTCCTACACCAGCAGTGTGGAAGTCATCGATGAACGCGGGCTGTCCCATACGGTCAACTTCACGCTGACCAAACAGGCCGATTCGTCCTGGAACCTGGACGCCACCATCCCCGCTTCCGACGGGACGGTCCTTGACGGTCAGATCACCGGAATTCAGTTCGCCAGCGACGGGTCCTTCCAGCAGGTCAGCGGCACGGGCACCGGCGATTCCAATCTGAGTTTTCAGTTCAGCAATGGCACCGCTCCTCTGACTGTTTCCGTCGACCTGGGAGTCCTCGGATCCTTTGAAGGCCTCACCGAAGTGGGCGCACCGGAATCCATTTCCGCATCGGCCGACGGATTCGAACCCAGCACGCTGGTTTCCGTTCAGGTGGATGCGGATGCCACCCTGTTCGGTGTCACTTCGACGGGACGCCGTTTCCCGCTGGCTCAGATGGCCATTGCGACATTCGGCAACCCGGACGGCCTGCTGTCGGCCGGAAACAACTTTTACCAGGGGTCGCTGTCCAGCGGTACGGCACAACTCGGAACGGCTCTTTCCGGCGGCCGCGGGTCGGTGGTCTCCCAGTCTCTGGAAGGTTCCAATGTGGACCTGACGGCCGAGTTCACGCGGCTGATCATCGCTCAAAGAAGTTTTTCAGCCAATGCCCGAACCATCACCGTCACCGATCAGGTTCTGGAAGAACTGACCAACCTGATTCGGTAAACACGGCGGGCATCGAACCGCCTGACGCTCCGTTTCATCGTCCCCGGGCGGGAACTCTTGCAGTTCCCGCCCGCGTTCTTTTGCGCTGACGAAACCTGCTGCGGCCTCAGCCGATGCCTTCCGAATCTTCCTGCCGTATCGGCTGTACGGATTCGCCTGTCCTTTTTCGTACTTCTGATCAGGCAGTCTGAGCGAGACGGGCAAGTCTGTCGGCGGAGATTCGATGCCATCACCGCAGGTCTCTCATCCGTGGAACATTCCGGGAGCCCACAGCGGTGGAAATGCTGGACGAAATCGTTTCTGAATTTCTGGTGGAAAGCTACGAAAGCCTCGATCAGCTCGATCAGGATCTGATGGCGCTCGAAGAGACGCCCGATGATCGGGACCGACTGGCCAGCATCTTTCGGACGATTCACACCATCAAAGGCACGGCCGGTTTTCTCGCCTTTCCGAAGCTGGAACGGCTGGCACACGTGGGAGAAAACCTGCTGGTTCCACTGCGCGACGGCGAACTGACACTGAACAACGACATCGCTGATGCTCTGCTGGCGATGGTCGACGGCATCCGCTCCATCCTCGGCCACATCGAACAGACGGCGTCCGAAGGGGACAACGCCTACGAACCGCTCATCGCGCGTCTGGAATCCCTGAAAAACAATGGCGGCACATCCCATGACACTTCGGCAGAAATCCCTGTCGAAGAGGTGGTCGAGAGCCTGACGCCGAACGACGGCGACGCACCGTCGGAATCCTCCTCTTCTGAGGACAGCGAATCGGCATCGAACGATACTCCTTCGACATCCGCTGAAACGGACACGGCCGCTTCTGCCGCACCGGATGAATCCGCCGCACAAAGCACAGCCGGGTCCGTCCCGCAGACACCGGCCACAACACCGGACCGGGCGTCCGCCGCGGTGTCGCTGTCGGAAACCGCCGGCGAAACCGCATCCGGACGGACTTCCGAACCCAAAGGGGCGTCCGTGTCCGTGGCCGAATCGACGGTCCGCATCGATGTGCATCTTCTGGATCGGCTGATGAATCTCGTTGGCGAACTGGTGCTGGCCCGCAACCAGATCATGCGGTTCAGTCAGGACACGGAAGATCCGGGACTGGCCGGGGCATCGCAGCGAATCAATCTGATCACCACAGAACTGCAGGAAGGCGTCATGAAGACGCGGATGCAGCCGATCCGCAACGCGTGGAACAAGCTGCCCCGAGTGGTCCGGGATCTGTCCCACAGCTGCGGCAAGCAGGTTCAGGTGCGGATGGAAGGGGCCGACACGGAACTGGACAAGACGATTCTGGAAGCCATCAAGGATCCTTTGACGCACATCGTCCGCAATTCCGTGGACCACGGCATCGAACCCCCTGAAGAACGCACGGCAGCCGGCAAACCGGCCGAAGGGACGCTGCTTCTGCGAGCCTTTCATGAAGGCGGGCAGGTCAACATCGAAATCATCGACGATGGATCGGGAATCCACGTCGACCGCGTGCGTGCCAGGGCGGTCGAAAAAGGTCTGGTGACCCAGGAGCAGGCTGCGGCCATGAGTGATCGGGAGGCCGTGCAGCTCATTCTGCTGCCAGGCTTCTCCACGGCCGCTCAGGTCACCAACGTATCCGGACGCGGAGTCGGCATGGATGTGGTGAAGACCAATGTGGAAAAGATCGGCGGTTCACTGGATATCCAGACAGAACCCGGGCAGGGCACCACTCTGCGAATCAAAATCCCGCTCACACTGGCCATCGTGCCGGCTCTGGTCGTCACCTGCGGCGGACGCAGCTACTGCCTGCCCCAGGTGAGCCTGCTGGAACTGGTTCGCCTGGACGAACAGCGGGTGGCCAGTGATATCGAGATTCTGCATTCGACGCCCGTGTACCGGCTGCGTGGTCGTCTGCTGCCTCTGGTGTACCTGGATGAAGAACTGGGGCTGCGGCCGCCGCGTACGGATGACGAACGCCGATCCGGTGAAGCGGCCAACGTCGTGGTACTGCAGGCGGAAGACCGTCAGTTCGGCCTGGTGGTCGACGACATCCGCGACACTCAGGAAATCGTGGTCAAACCACTGGGACAGCATCTGAAAAACATCCCGTTCTATGCCGGCTCCACCATCATGGGAGACGGAACCGTCGCCCTGATTCTGGACGTGATCGGCATCGCCCGTCACAGCAGCGTGCTGTCCGAAAATGCGGGACAGCAGATGGCACCATCTCACACGGACGCAGCCGAATCCGCGGTGGATCTGACCACCCTGCTTCTGGTGGCTCCATCGGAAGACACCCGTGCTGCCATTCCCCTGTCGATGGTGTCGCGGCTGGAAGAAATCCCGCCGGAGCACATCGAACACTGCGGACCACAGACTGTTGTCCAGTACCGCGGCAGCGTCATGCCGCTGGTGTCTCTGAACGGCCGCGTGCCGGATTCCGATTCCGACCGGCCTCTGTCGGTCGTCGTCTTCCGCCAGAACGAACAGACCGTGGGAATCCATGTCGGCCGCATCGTCGACATCGTCGAACACGGATTCCGATGCGATGAACAGGAACGGATGGAAAAACCCCAGATCATTGCAGGACGCATCACTCAGGTCATCGATCTGAAACAGGTCGCGGCAACGGCCTGATTCTGACGTCCTGTGACCCCGACAGACAGCGACCATTCACCATGATGAACAGCACCACAGACACCTGCACAACTCTCTGCACATTCCGTGTCGGTTCGATGTACCTGGGCGTGGAAGTCCTTCGCGTTCAGGAAGTGCTCCGGCAGCATCCGATCACCCCGGTCCCCCAGGCTCCCCAGGCCGTATCGGGACTGATGAATCTGCGAGGACAGATTGTCACGGCCATCGATCTTCGCCGCTGCCTGGAACTGCACGATGAAGAAGAACCGCCCGTGATGAATGTGGTCATCCGGGCTGAAGACGAAGTCGTCAGCCTGCAGGTGCATGAAATCGGCGATGTTCTGGTGGTCGATGACGACCAGTTCGAACGGGCACCGGACAC
>WFTL01000130.1 GCA_015485495.1 Planctomycetaceae bacterium | reverse complement strand
CGCGAAAGCCCGCTGCCGGTCCCGCATGCCGGCGGCGGCGTGAAAGGCGTTCCGTCTGGCGGTCAGTTCCGGAAACCGTTCGCAAAGCGCGTCGAGATGAGAGGAGACGAGCTGATCGACGTGATGTTCGTCGAATTCTGAAATGACGGCGGCATCCGGCAGATGCGGCGCCTGCTCACGCAGGGCCTGGACCGTCTGGGAATGGCGACGCCGCGGGCCGATGTACAGTTCGTCGAAGGACAGACCACGGCGATGGATGTAGCGTCCCAGCTCCTTCGCCTGCAGGTGCCCCGCTTCGGACAGATTGTCGTAGTCTTCGGCGAACAGAGATGCCTGACCGTGCCGCACAAATACAATGGTGCTCATTGTGTTCCCGGATTCCGCCGGATGGGTCGAGCAGACAGATCGGCCGCCGCCCGGCCTGCTCACCGGCCCGCCCGGCCGCGCAGCCCGCTCAGCGAACTGCCCGGATCCCATCGCGTTGACAGTCTACCGTCCGGTAAGTAAAAGACCAGACGCTCGCCCGGCCTGTGCGAAAGAAAACAGAAGAGAAGGGAACTGCATGAAGATTCTCGTCTGCCTGAAGCAGATTCCGGATCCGGAGGTTGCTCCCCGGGATTTTCGTCTCGACGAAAACAACCTCATTGCCGACCCCGCGTCGGCCGGGCTGGTCACGAATATCTTCTGTGAGAACGCGCTGGAGACAGCACTGCAGCTCAAAGAGGCTGCCGGCGGTGAAATCACGGTACTGACATTCGGTCCGGCGGAAGCGGAGGATGTTCTGAGAAAGGCGCTGGCGGTTCGTGCCGATCACGCCGTGCATGTCATCAATCCCGGACTGCTGCATCCGGGATCATCGGGTGCCGCGTGTGTTCTGTCCGCGGCCATTCGGAAACTGGGTTCCTTCGACCTGCTGATGTTTGGTCGGGAAGCAGGCGACTGGGGCGAAGGGCAGACCGCCGGCCTGGTGGCCGAACATCTGGGTCTCCCGTTTGTGGCCTTTGTGGATTCTTTGCAGACCACGGAGTCGGGGCTTCACATTGTCGGTCAGACGGACAGCGGTCGTGAAGAACTCACTGCCGCCGGCCCGGTAGTGGTCTCGATCACGAACAGCGACGCCAACGTGCCTCGGATACCGAAAACCCGGGACATCATGATGGCGCACCGCCGGGACATCACGACGTGGTCTCTGGAGGACATCGATCTCACGGAAGATCTCGTGCGGGAAGCAGCCGGCAGTGTCGAAGTGACCGAGCTGTTCATTCCTGAGAAGGACACCACATGCGAGTTCATCACGGGAGATTCCGCGGACGAACGCATCGACGCATTTGCCCGGCGGATCGTGGATGTGATCGGCAGCATCTGAAACCAGGAGACCCTTCATGGGGAACGTGATCAGTTGTTTTCTTCCGGGGACGGAATTCGATCGGGCCGCTCAGGGGCTTCTGGGTGCGGCCGCTCGTCTGGCATCCGCCTGTCAGGTGCCCCACGTGGCCCTGGCTGCCTGCGTCAGTGACACGATGACGGAAGCTCTGGAACGTCATGCTGATCGTGTGGTCTGCATTCGCAGTGGGCTGCTGTCGAACGATCATCCGGAATCCTGTCTGGCCGCGTTTCACGCAGCATGTGCCTCCCTGGATGCTCAGACTGTTCTGCTGGGGCAGGATGCCCGCAGTCAGGAAATGACTCCGCGGCTGGGCTATCGGCTGGGTGGCTGTTCCATCGGTGATGCTCAGTCCATCGACATGACGGACGGGGGGCTGTCTGTGCGCCGCAGTGTTTACGGCGGCAAGGCGGTGGCCGTGGTGCGGGCATCCCGGACACCGGCCGTCGTCTGGATTCGGGCGCGGGCTTTCGAACCGGCTGCGGAGCGTTCGGATTCCGTCCAGACGGAAATTCTGGATGTCGAGATTTCGGACGGCATCGCTGCCACGCAGGTGACCGGGCGGCAGGAAGAAAGCCGGACGGGCGTGCGGCTGGAAGACGCACCGGTCATTGTGTCCGGAGGGCGTGGTCTGGGAGGACCGGAACCCTTCGAGGAACTCAAGAAACTGGCCGGCGTGATGAAGGCGGAAGTGGCCGCATCGCGCGCTGCGTGCGATGCCGGCTGGGTTCCGCCTGGTCTTCAGGTGGGGCAGACCGGAAAAAAAGTGGCCCCCGAACTCTATCTGGCCATCGCCATTTCCGGTGCCAGCCAGCACCTGATGGGCATCACGGATGCCCGTGTCATCGCCGCGATCAACACCGACGCCGAAGCGCCCATTTTTCGACACTGTCAGTTCGGCCTGGTGGACGACTGGAAGAACGTCGTCGGCCCTCTGACCGAGCGGATTGCATCTCTGCTGCAGTGACACCACACTGTTCAGAACATCGTTCCTGATGCCGGCCGGAGCTTTGTGTTTCCGGTGGCCGTCCGTCAGGGAAGCGTCCCGGATTCGGTCTTCAAAGCGAGATCCCCGTGGAAACGGCCACACGCGAAGTGTACTGGAACATCAGCCATCACTGGGTGATGTATGTGCTGCTGGTTCCCACGATGGCTGTGGCTCTGTACGGTGTGTGGCGGCACGTGCAGCGATGGCGGGCCGGGAAGCCGGTGGTCCGTTTCGATCGGCCGGTGATGCGGCTGAAGCGCCTGATTCGTTTCGGGCTTCTGCAGATTTCCCTGTGGAGAGATCCGCTGACCGGCCTGCTGCACGCGATGCTGTTCTGGGGATTCATCACGCTCACGGCAGCCACGACCGTGGTGATGATCCATGAAGATCTGAACATTCCTCTGATGCAGGGACGGTTCTATCTGTACTTTCAGTCGCTGTTTGTCGACGTGCTGGGGCTGCTGGCTATCGTGGGGACGCTTCTGGCCGGGCTGCAGCGCTGGGTACTGCGGCCTCGACGGCTCGTCTTTTCCGGTGAAGCGTCCTGCCTGCTTCTGCTGGTTTTCACGATTCTGGTCACCGGTTATCTGCTGGAAGGCTGGCGAATTGCCGTGACCGACGATCCGTGGGGCCACTGGTCGCCGGTGGGGCGTGTGGTGGCCGATGTGTCGGCGGCATTCGTATCGGACGCGGGACTGCGAACGGCCCATGTGGTCGTCTGGTGGTTTCACCTTGTTCTCGTGTTCGGATTCATCGCCTGGGCGCCCTACACGAAGATGCGGCATGTGCTCACCGCGCCGCTGAACATCTTCACGGCCGATCTGGATTCCCGGGCGGGAACTTTGAAACCGCTGGATTTCGAAACGGCCGCGTCGTTCGGAGTGAACAGTCTGGAACAGTTCACCTGGAAGGAACTGCTCGATCTGGACGCCTGCACGGAATGCGGCCGCTGCACGGATGCCTGCCCGGCGGCATCGGCCGGAAAATCTCTGTCTCCGCGGGACATCATTCTCGACCTGCAGCATCAGCTTCACGAAGCCGACGTTTCTGTCCTGTCGGCCGCATCGAAGGCCGCATCAGACCCGGACAGCGGTCCGGCGCTGCCGATCATCGACACACGGCCGGCACTGAGCCCGGAATCGCTGTGGCAGTGCACAACCTGTGCCGCCTGTGTGGAAGCCTGCCCGGTTTCCATCGAACAGTTCCCGAAGATTCTGGACATGCGGCGCTATCTGGTGATGGAAGAAGCCTCCCTGCCGCCGATGCTGGCGGAGGCTGTGACGTCGCTGGAACAGCGTGGTCACCCGTTTCGGGGGGCTCAGGCATCGCGCACGGACTGGACAGACGGCCTGGACATTCCTCATTTTCGTGATGTCGAAGATCCCGAAGTGCTTCTCTGGGTCGGCTGCGGAGGGGCGCTGGTGGACCGCAATCAGTCTTCGACGCGGGCGCTGGCCCGCCTGCTGCAGAAGGCGGGCGTCCGCTTCGGCATTCTGGGCCGTGACGAAACATGCACGGGAGATCCGGCCCGCCGGATCGGTCATGAGTTCCTGTTCGATGCGATGGCCCGCAGCAACGTGGAACGGCTGGAATCTGCGGGAGTGCGGACAGTGGTCACGTCGTGCCCGCACTGTTTTCACACGTTCCGCAACGAGTATCCGCAGTTCGGCGCACATCTGGAAGTGTTCCATTACACGACGTATCTGGCCCGTCTCATCGGAGAAGGCCGCCTGGTGATCGATCCGGCCGTGACCGAATCGATCACCCTTCACGATCCGTGTTACCTGGGCCGCCACAACGGCATCACTCAGGCCCCGCGGGATCTGGTCGGTCGGGTCACCGGACGGCCGCTGAAGGAGATGCGTCAGCACGGTGCGCAGAGCTTCTGCTGTGGAGGCGGCGGGGGGATGAGCTTTCTGGAAGAAGAAGCCGACACGCGGGTCAACATCGAACGGGCCCGGCAGGTTGTGGAAACGGGAGCCGATACCGTGGCCGTTGCGTGCCCGTTCTGCACCACGATGCTCGAAGACGGGCTGGGAGCTGTGTCTGAAGAACGGTCGGTGGCCGTCAAAGACATCGCGGAACTGCTGTGGGACAGTGTGTCTTCCGACAGTTCAGACGGAGATGCTTCCACAGACCACATCGATTCTTCAGATGACTGACTCACACCGCCTGCAGGCAGGAATATCATGGACCTGAATCTGACTCCGGAAGAAGCCGCCTGGCGTGATCGTCTGAGGGCCTGGCTGAAGGACAACGTTCCGGAACCGTGGCCGCAGGAACGCCGGACGGAAAGCGATGCCGACTACTGGCAGTTTCTCCGCGACTGGCAGCGGCGCCTGTACGACGGCGGGTGGGCCGGCGTGTCCTGGCCGAAGGAATACGGCGGCGGCGGTGCCGGCCCTGTCCAGCAGTCGATCTTTCTCAGAGAAATCGTGCGGGCCCGGGCCCCGGAAAGCCTCGGCGTGATCGGCGAACAACTGGTCGGTCCCACGCTGATCGTCTGGGGGACTCCCGAACAGAAACAGCGTTTTCTGCCCCGCATACTCACGGCCGAGCATGTGTGGTGTCAGGGGTATTCCGAACCGAACTCCGGAAGCGACCTGGCGTCTCTGACGACACGGGCGGTGCGCGACGGCGATGAGTTCGTGGTGAACGGTCAGAAGATCTGGACCAGCTTCGCTCACATTGCCGACTGGTGCCTGCTGCTGGTGCGAACGGATCCGGATGCTCCGAAACACAAAGGCATCACCTGCCTTCTGGTCGATATGAAATCCGAAGGAGTCTCCACGCGTCCTCTGCGGCAGATGAGCGGTGATGCGGGATTCAATGAGGTGTTCTTTACCGACGTGCGTGTGCCGGCGGAAAACCGTCTGGGACCGCTCAACGAAGGCTGGCGCGTGGGCCTGACGGTGCTCATGAACGAACGGGCCAATCTGGGAACCGCGATGTATGTCTACATGCACAATGCGCTGGAACAGCTTGTGACGCGCTGTCGGCAGAGGACACGCCGCGGACGTCGCCTGGCCGATGACCCGCGGGTGCAGGAGAAGATCGGCCAGGCCTGGACCGAACTGGAAATCGTGCGTCTTTCGATGGATCGCGCTCTGAGCCGGATGAGTGCGGGACAGACGCCCGGTTCCGAAGGATCGCTTCTGAAACTGGGCTGGAGCGAGGCGAACCAGCGGCTCGTTCAGCTTTCCATGGAGATTCTGGGCGATGCGTCGCAGCTGTCCACGTTTGACGGCGGGACCTGGGCGTACCGCTATCTGCGGGCCCGGGGAAACACCATTGAAGGGGGAACCAGTGAAATCCAGCGAAACATCCTGGCCGAACGCGTGCTGGGGCTGGGGAAATCCGGATGAACCGAATCGTTCGCTCCGGCCGCCCCGATCTGTGCGGTCGCATCCGGAATGGTCGGATGCGGCGTTCCGCCGGCAGCACGTTCTGATCAGCAGAAAGCCACGCCGTCATGCATTTCGAACTGTCCAGGGCTCAGCGTCTTCTCGCCGATTCCGTTCGCGAATTCTGTCAGCGGGAGTTTCCTTCGTCCCGGGTGAGGGAACTGATGGAGACGGAAGCGGCAATGGAGGACCGTCTGTGGCGGGAATTTGCGGATCAGGGATGGCTGGGACTGCACGTTTCCGAACAGAACGACGGACTGGGACTGGGCATCGTTGATCTGGCTGTTCTGGCAGAAGAATTCGGCCGCGCCTGTGTTCCTGGACCCTGGTTCACCTGCACCTGGGCGGCCAGTCTGCTGCAGCAGATCGACAGTGAGACGGCTCGCCGGCTGCTGTCGTCTTTGGTGAACGGAACCGACAAAGTGTCTGTGGCCGCTCTGGAAGACGACGGCGACTGGCAGATCCGTCCGGAACGACTGGCTTCGGAAGTGGCCGACGGACGCCTGACCGGTCACAAACAGTGCGTCCATCATGCCGGTCAGGCAGACTGGCTGCTGCTTCCGGTCCGCTGTTCCGGAACGATGGCTGTTGTGGTCGTTCCTGCCGATGCAGACGGCGTTCAGATCGAAAAGACGCCGGGAATCGATCCGACGCGTACTTTGTATCGGGTGTCGTTCCGCGAGACGCCCGTGGCGGACGATCAGATTCTGGCCACCGGAGGGCAGGCCGCAGACGCCTGGGATGCGGCGACACGCATCATGTGCGTCGTGACGTCCGCGGAATCACTCGGCCTGCAGGAATGGATGCTGGCCGCGACGGTCGATTATGTGCGGACTCGTCGTCAGTTCGGCCGCACAGTCGGTTCGTTTCAGGCGGTGCAGCATCATTGCGCCAACATGCTGCAGATGACCGACAGTGCGCGAGCGGCCGTCTGGCACGCGGCCTGGGCCGTTCAGGAAGAGACGGCCCAGGCGGACCTGGCCGCTTCCACGGCCGCGGCGTGGACATCGGAAACCGCCCGCCGCTGCGGCAATCTGGCCATCCAGTGCCACGGCGGCATCGGGTTTACCTGGGAACACGATCTCCACCTGTACTACCGGCGGGCCAAAGCCTGCGAGTTTCTTCTGGGCGATGCGTCGTTTCACCGGGAGAAGCTGGGGCGAACCATTCTGGCCGGTGCGGACTGACGGACGCTCTGCATGGCAAAGATCGTCTGTGTGAGCGGTCGGATTCGGGTTCCGGGCGGCTACGACCGGGCGGCTTCGAGAGCAGCGTCGTAATTCGGGTGTTCCGCAATTTCGCTCACATATTCCACGTGCCGCAGCGTGCCGTCGGGCGCGACCACGAAGATGGCCCGGGCCAGACAGCGGTCCAGCGGACCGCCAACGATCAGAACACCGTAATCTTCGCCGAACTGTGTGCAGCGGTGGGCGCTCAGCGTGCGGACGGCGTCCACGCCTTCTGCCCCGCACCAGCGTTTCTGACCGAAGGGAAGGTCCATGCTGACGACGAACACATCGACATCGTCCAGGCCGCCGGCCTGTTCATTGAATCGCTTCGTTTCTTCGTGGCAGACGGGGGTGTCCAGGGACGGTACGGTGGCGATGATGCGCGTGCGTCCGGCTGAATCGGACAGCTTCACGTCGGCAAGTCCGCTGTCCTGCAGGGAGAATTCCGGCGCTGCATCCCCCGGCTGCAGTTCCTTTCCGGCCAGGCTGATGGGGTTTCCTTTGAGCGTAACAGCACCTTCACGAATCTGAACCATGAGCGGAACTCCCTGCAGCTTTCTTCAGTACGAACCAGTACATACACATTCACCGGATCCACACAGAACCGCAACAGGCCCCGGATGCCGACTGCGGACGGGCGGGAGACTATCAGGTGTCCGGAAGCCGGGCAACCGGCCGGGCGCGGATCGGTCCGGATCGATGCAGCGGCTCAAAAGGCGCACGGGGAACAAAAAAGGAAAGAGAAACGGCCGGACAGGCGCGCCGAATCGGATAGAATACGGCAGGCACGGCAGCACCTTTCGGACCTGTTGCGTTCCAGGCGTTGTGGTGCTGTTCTGTGAGGCGAACGCATGCTGCGCAACCCCGTGATTCCGCCGAAAGCCCTGTTTCCTTTCTGTCACGCTCTGTCACGGATGCTGGAAGCGGGGGTCGATATCCGAAAGGCTCTGGAAACGGCCGTTCAGTCATCACGGGACGGACGACTGAAGGACAGTGTCCAGGACGTTTCCCGGCGCATTGGCTCCGGATGGGATCTCACATCAGCCTTCCGCGAACACGCCGATCGGTATCCGCGTCTGTTTCTCGATCTGCTCCAGGTGGGGGAACAGACGGGGGCTCTGCCGGAGATTCTGTCGGCTCTGGGAGACTACTATGAAGCCCGGGTGGCGCGGGTGAGGGAGTTTCGCAGTGCGATCGCCTGGCCGCTCATTCAGCTTTTCGCGGCCATCATGGTCATCGGGCTTCTGATTTATCTTCTGGGGCTGATCGGCAGCAGCCGGCCGGGAACGGAGCCCGTCGATTTTCTCGGGCTGGGCCTGCACGGGACATCCGGTGCGCTGACCTGGTTCGGAATCACGTTTGGAACGCTGGCGGGTCTGTACATCACCGGAAAACTGCTCACCCGCAGCCTCAGCGGCCGCCTGGTTCTCGACCCGGTGCTTCTGGGAATTCCGGCAGTTGGATCGTGTCTGCGGCGATTCGCCATCGCCCGCTTCGCCTGGTGTTTTTCTCTGACTCAGGGAGCCGGCATGTCCATTCGTCCGTCTCTGACCAGCAGTCTGAACGCCACGGCCAACGGTGCGTTCATTGCCGCGACGCCCATTATCTGGAATGCCATTCACAGCGGGCACTCACTGGGCGATGCATTGCGCATGTCGCGGCTGTTTCCCGCTGAGTTTCTGCACTTCGTCGACACGGCCGAACAGACGGGAACGGTTCCCGAAGCAATGCAGCGAATGAGCCGTCAGTTCGATGAAGACGCGCACCGGGCTCTGAAGACGCTGACGATGCTGGCCGCGCGGGCCGTGTGGGCCGGCGTCGCCGCACTCATCGTCTTCTTCATCTTCCGCATCGCCTTCGTTTATATCGGCATGCTGGAAGGAGCCACGGCCGAAGCGCTGTCTGTCTGATGACAGTTTCCAGGTATGAACGGAATTTCGTCCGGCATCGGTCGTTCAGCGTGATGAGAAACCGTGGCGGTGTTCCGCTGCCGATCGGTAGTTCTGTCGATCGGTCAGGATCACTTCCAGAGTGATGGGCCGTCCGCCGCGATACAGACGCACCGGAACCGGCTTTCCGATCTCTGCCATTCCCACCAGGCCGATCAGATGGTTTTCGTCTTCCACCGGGACGCCGTTGAAGGCGACAATGACGTCATCCGGAAGGATTCCGGCTTTGGCCGCGGGCGTCGAACGCTGACGATAAACCCGGGTGACACGGGCTCCGGTGGCCCGCGGCAGTCCGAGGCGTGCGGCTGTGGCCATGTCGAAGGACGAGTCCAGTTCCACCCCCAGATAACCGCGTCGGACGCGTCCCCAGCGGACGAGATTCTCGAACACATGGCGTGCCAGATTGCTGGGAATGCTGAATCCGATTCCTTCGTTGCCGCCGCTGTTGGAAGCGATGGCCGTGTTGATGCCCACGACACGCCCGTTCATATCGATGAGCGGGCCGCCGCTGTTGCCGGGATTGATGGCGGCGTCCGTCTGAAGGAAGTCCTGAGTGGTCACGGAATCGTCGTCCGTGAGAGACAGATCCCGCCGGCCGGTGGCGCTGACGATTCCCATGGTGACCGAACGGCTCAGCCCGAACGGACTTCCCACGGCCAGAACATGATGCCCGATCTGCAGTTCGCTGCTGTCGCCCCAGAGAGCACTCTGCAGTCCGGTTTCCTTCAGCTGCAGAACGGCCACGTCGGTTTCCACATCCCGATAGATGCGGGTCGGATGCGTCTCACGCCCGTCCGGCAGCTTCAGGTGAATGTCTTCCAGGCGGGCTCCGCGAATCACATGGTTGTTCGTGATCACGTAAAAACCGCGCGCCTGATGACTCCGCATGATCACACCGGATCCGGTTTCTTCGATGCGGCGTCCGTTTTCTTCCCGACGCACTGCCTGGATATGCACCGTGGAGGGGATGATGGAATCAGCCACCTGAGCGATGTGCTCTCCGCTGAGCATCAGGATGTCGGCTCCGGACGTCACGCCGGACAGATAGGCGGGGACCGCCCGGGCGGCTCCCGTGACTGTCAGAGAATGCAGGTGCCCGCCGACCGCCAGTCCGATCGACAGCATGGCTGCCGACCAGAGAATCGTATTTGCACGTCGCGCCATCAACGTCCTCTCCGATGGAAAGTCGATCGTTCCCTGGCGCGGCTCCTTCCGCTGTTCCTGATGCACCGTTCCTCCTGACGATGCGCATCCGGATGCCGCTGCTGCACGGCCCGTGTTCCCTGGACCATTCGGCGTCCGACTGGTTTCATCGAACCGTCCGGCGGCCGGCGGCAACCGGAATTCGGCGGAAACCGCCATCAGCGGAATTCCGGAGCGCAGATTGCCGCACCATTCCGCATCTCCGGACTCAAACGGACACCCGGCCGATGACGCATCGGCTGCCGGACGGTGGTCACAGCCCGCTGTGTCCGGGGCACCGGCACAATCATTCCGACCGGCACAACACACCGCACCCGGCCGGCCGACAGCAGTCAGACATCGAACGACTGTCCGCCCTGCGGGATCACGGGAGGCTGATCGCAGCAGTCGGCGATCAGGTCCCGGAGAGCCCGGGCGGCGTCCTGTTCTCCGTGGACGATGAACGCCTGGCCGGCTCCGCCGGCGTCGCGCAGTTTTTCGAACCACCATCGCAGGTCTTCTGCATCGGCATGAGCCGACAGACCGTTGATGACTTCCACCCGACAGCGCCGTGTGTAGGGACGGCCGAAGATCCGGACGGTACGCCGCTGTTCAACAAGCTGCCGTCCCAGTGTGCGGTGTGCCTGGAAGCCCACGATGAGAATCGTGTGGCGTTCGTCGGACACGGCATGCCGAATATGATGAACGACGCGCCCGCTTTCGCACATGCCGCTGGCGGAAATCACGACGAAGGGGCCTTCGGTCCGGTTCAGAGCGATGCTTTCGTCCCGACTCCGCAGATACGTCAGTCCCTCGAAGTCGAACACGTCGTCATCGAATTTCAGTGTGTCCTGGACATCGGCATCCAGATCCTGCTGGTGATCCCGGTAAATGTCCGTCAGCCGGACAGCCAGCGGGCTGTCGATGTAGACGGGAACACGGCACAAAGCATGCTCATTGCGCAGTTCGTTCAGCAGGTACACGATGAGCTGAGTGCGGCCGAGGCTGAATGCCGGGATGATCACCCGGCCACCGCGTTCAGCCGCTTCACAGATCACCCGTTTCAGTGCGGCCCGCACATCGCCGGAATCCGGATGCACCCGATTTCCGTAGGTGGATTCGGTGATGACCACGTCGCAGCGTTCCACGGTTTCTGGATCGTTCAGCAGCGGTTTGCCGCGACGTCCCAGATCGCCGGTGAAGACGAGGCGTTTCCATGTGCTGCCGTCCAGGATCTCCAGTTCGGTGATGGCCGCTCCCAGAATGTGGCCGGCTTCCAGAAAACGCAGTTTCAGATCCGACGAAAGCACCTGCCACGCCCCTTTGGGGACATGGCGAAAGGACTGGACGACCTTCCGCACTTCGGCTTCCGTGTACAGCGGCTGCTGTTCCGGTTGATGTTCTTTTCTGCGGCGATTCAGAAAACGGGCATCTTCTTCCTGAATGCGGGCACTGTCCCGCAGCATCATTTCGGCGATGTCCGCAGTGGCCCGGGTGCTGTAAACCGGACCGCGAAATCCGGCTCCGTACAGCGCCGGCAGCCGGCCGGAATGATCGATGTGAGCATGCGACAGAATGACGCAGTCCAGATGCCGGGGACGGCAGTGGAATGTTTCATTGCGTGAACGCACCTGGTCGTCGGGCCCCTGAAACAGGCCGCAGTCCAGAAGGATCCGCTTCGTGTCCGTTTCGATCAGATGCTGGCTGCCGGTCACCTCGCCGGCCGCGCCCAGAAACGTCAGCTTCATCAGCGGGTCACCATTTCAGCAGCACGAGGCGGCCGGACTGCCCGGCGATGAACAGGCGGTCTCCAAACGGTCCCAGGCAGATCTTCTGAGGGGGATCGTCAGACAGGTCGCCGGCCCACTGAATCTCGCCTTCGAAGTTCATGCGGAGGACCCGGGCGTTCTGTGTGAGCACGGCGATGCGCTGCCGGTTTCGCGAAGCACACACGTAGCAGGGATCGCCGTCGATCAGAAACGCTCCCTTCGACCGCCCGCGGCCGCTGAGCACCTGCACTCCATGGCCGAATGCGGCCAGCAGGATCCGTCGGCCGCACCCGGTCACATCGAGATTTCCGATGTTCCATCCGATCCGTTCATTCCACACTTCCGTGCCGTCCAGCTCATGACAGCACAGATGCCCGAATTCCGCCGCACCCAGCAGACGCGGCTGATCGGACAGGAAATGAACGCAGGTCAGAGGCCGAATCGTGTCGAAGCGGGCCAGCGGTCGGCGGTCGATGGAAACGATGTGCGTGCGGCCGGACGCGGCGCAGATGGCCAGATGGCTTCCGTGCGGGGCGATGGCCACCGCCAGAACACCGCCGGTGACCTGCACATCCCAGATCGGCCGCAGGCGGGAATCCAGACAGACGACCGTGTCGCGGTCCACGACAGCGGCGCCGAAACGTCCTGCAGGAGCCCACACCACCCGACGCACACCCGGCAGACGGCGGCCGGTTTCCAGCAGCGTTCCGTCTGAACGCAGCAGGGACAGAGTGTCCGAACCGGTCGCCACCAGCAGCGTCTGCGCTTCGTGTGCGAAATCCATGTCGACGATGCCTTCGGGAAACACATCGTCGATGATCACGTCCGGGCGCGTGCCCTGGCTGTGCTGAAGAAACGTGTCTGTCACGAATGGGGCTGCGCCACGAAATCCACTGAAGAACCGCGGCCGGTGGCCGTCAGAAAATGCCGACTGACCTGAAGCACTTCGTCCGGCGCGTCTTCCAGAACATAGTGTCCCGCATCGGGGATTTCGTGGACGAATGCGTCCGGAAACCGGCGCCGAAACTCGGCAAGAAACTCAGGAGAAAAACACCAGTCGCGCATGCCCCAGATGAACTGCATGGGTTTGCCGCGCTGCTGGTTCAACGACTGTTCCACGTCTGTCAAAGCGGTGTAGCTGCGATGCCCGGGCTTCATGGGAATGTCGTGTACGAATTCCCGCACAGCGATTCGTTCGGCGGCCGAACGGTACGGCCGCAGCAGACCGGCCTTCGCTTCGGCCGACAGAGGACGTTCTGATGCCATTTGCAGGGCGGCCAGAGAAAACAGGTTGAGTCCCTGAACGGCCAGCGTGCCCAGCAGGGGGATGCGGCACACGGCGATCCGCAGCGGAATCCGGCGGCTGCGAAACGCGGCCGTGTTCATCAGCACGAACCGGTCGAACCGGTCCGGCTGCTGTCCGGCACAGCCCATGCCGATCGCACCGCCCCAGTCGTGAGCGAACAGAGTGATCCGGTGCAGATCCAGAGCCGTCACAAACTGCTTCAGCCGGCGGATGTGGGCTTCCAGAACATAGGGGCCGTCAGCCGGTTTTTCGGAAAACCCGCAGCCCAGATGATCCAGTGCCAGGACCCGAAAGTCGGTTCGCAGGTGGTCGATCAGATGCCGCCAGGCGAAGCTCCAGGTGGGATTGCCGTGGACCATCAGCAGCACCGGTCCGCTGCCTTCGTCGATGTAGTGCAGAATACCGTCCGGTGTTTTCATCCAGTGCGATTCGAACGGATAAGCCGGTTCGAATCCGGATCGGTCGGCTGCGCTCGTCCGCAGAGACGGCGGCACTTCGTCGGCGGGCAGGAGAAAAGTTTCAGACATCGCCTCGCAGCATGCTCCCCGTGATGTTCCCGGTTGAGTGGCACCGGGGCGTAAACTACGCTCCGGCCGGCAGTTCGTCGAGCCTGCCGCAGGAGAACCGGTCGACGGTTCCTCCGCAGGAGTCTTCTGTGGTCGCGGTCCGGACGGGATGCCGAATCCTGCCGCGGATCCGGGCGGCTGCCGGCGGTCCCGGTGACGGCCGATTCCGAACCGGACATTCCTCTGTTGAAACGATCTCTGTTCCGCCTTCCCGGCTCGACTGCCTGTGTCATGAATGTGCTGCATTTCGACGGTCGCCGCAGCGGCCCCCGTCTGCTGATCACGGGGGGAGTCCACGGAGACGAATTCGAACCGATTGCCGCCATCCGCACGCTGGCGGAACACCTGACGTCTCTGGCCGAAACCGACCTGTGCGGCCGGGTCACTCTGGTGCCGATCGTCAATGAACCGGCTTTTTTCAAAGGATGCCGCTGTGCGGAAGACGGGCTCGACCTGGCCCGGGTGTGTCCCGGGAAATCCGACGGCAGCGTGACGGAACGTCTGGCAGCGCGGCTGAGTGATCTGATTGGCGATGCGGATCTTTACATCGATCTGCACAGCGGCGGTACGGAGTATCGCATTCAGCCGCTGGCCGGTTACATGCTGCATCCCGATCCGGTGGTTCTGGAACGCCAGCGGCAGATGGCCCGCGCCTTCGGTCTGCCAATCGTGTGGGGAACGTCCGCCGAACTGCAGGGCCGGTCTCTTTCCGTGGCCCGCGATGCCGGGGTGCCGGCGATTTACTGCGAGTACGGAGGTTCAGCATGCTGCGATCCGGCCGGAGTCCATGCCTATGTGGACGGCTGCCTGCGCGTCATGGCCGAAGTCGGACTGCTGCCGCCGCGCCCGCGTTCCGGACGTGTTTCGGTTGCCGTGGAAGATGCTTCGCCGGAATCCGGCCATCTGCAGGTCAGCCACCCGGCTCCGACGGACGGTTTTTTCACGGCCACGGTTCGCGGCGGGGAATCCGTGGAAGCCGGACAGCTTCTGGGAACCGTGCATGATCGGTCGCTGCGGAAGTTTCCCGTCACCGCGGACCACGCCGGCCTGCTGATCATGGAACGAACCTTTCCTCGTGTGAGGCAGGGGGCATCGTGCGGTGTTGTGATGCCCCTTCATGGTCCGCAGGTGAACAGTCTGCCTGTCCGGCAGCCGGAGGAATCAGGGGAATGAGCATCTGGGAGTTTTGTGAGGATGTGGTTCCTGTGGATCCGGCTCACCGGGTGAGCCTGGGGGAAGGCGGGACTCCTCTGATCCGTTCCCGCCGCATCGGGCCGGCGGCCGGGCTGCCGAATCTCTGGTTCAAACTCGAATCGATCAGTCCGACCGGATCCTTCAAGGACCGTTTTGCCGCGGCGGCCGTATCGCACATGCTGCAGACGGGGTGTTCCGAATGCATTGCGACTTCCAGCGGCAACACGGGAGCGGCTCTGGCGGCGTACAGTGCGGCCGCCGGAATCCGCTGCCGCATCGCCATTGTCGAACCGGCGCCGGTTCAGAAACTGACTCAGATGATGGCCAGCGGCGCCGACATTTTTCGGATCCGCGGGTTCGGTCTGGATCCGGAGATCGATCGCCGCACCTTCCGGGCGCTCAGGCGCCTGGCCGCCGCGCCCGGACGGATGCTGCAGGTGAGCGGTTATGTGTTCAGTCCGGAGGGGATGTCGGGTGTGGAAACGGTCAGTCCGGAACTGTTCGCGCAGTGCCCGCAGGCGGACCATGTGTTCTGCCCGGCCGGAGGCGGCGGGCTGTGTACGGCCGTGGCCCGAGGTTTCCTGAGACGACGCGACCGGACAGGTGGTGATGGCCTTCCGGCCGTCCACTGTGTCCAGCCGGAAGGGAACGACACGATCGCGACCCCTTTGAAAGAGGGCCGTGATCGGGCCCGTCGGGTCGCCTGCACATCGGCGATCAGCGGTCTGCAGGTGTCGGGCGTGGTCGACGGCCACCTGGCCATCGAATCCTGTCGCGAAACGGGAGGCACCGGCTGGACGGTGTCGGATCAGTCCGTGTGGGAGATGCAGAAACGGCTGGCCCGGGAAGAAGGGATTTTTACGGAACCGGCCGGCGCGGTCGCCCTGACGGGCGCTCTTCGGGCACTCCAGGATGGCTCCCTGTCACCCGATTCCTGTGTGATCTGTCTGGTCACGGGAACCGGGTTCAAGGACAGCACCGCGATGGAACGCATGGCGGCGGATGTGGACTGTCCGATCCTTTCCGTTGAACAACTGGAACAGGAATCGTAAGCGGTCGCGGATGTGTGCTGCCGGCTGAACTGGCGCGATTCCGCTGTCGGGCAGGACTGCATCAGCATCTCCGCATCCGGTCTGTATTGATGCGGCGGTACCGGGCAACCGGGGGCTGACGCCCCGCGGCTGATGGCAGGGTTCCGACATCAGGCGGCCGCTGTGCTGCGCGGAAACGATGCGCGGTGTGTTACCGGTCGCGGCTGCTGGCGAATCGCCGGCTGAGGACTTCGATGGCTGCCGCCACATCCTGGTCGGTCGACAGATCGCCGGGATTCGATCCCCGGAATCCGGTGTCCCGGGCCTGCACTTCCAGGTGAGGCGACAGTCCTTTGCCGGAATAGTTCCGGTGCTTCGGCGAAAAGAACCGGGCGGTCGTGAGTTTCAGTCCCGTTCCCCCCGGCATATGAATGATGCTCTGGACCGACCACTTGCCATACGTCTTCCGCCCCACGATCGTACCGCGCTGATGATCCTGGATGGCTCCGGCCACGATTTCACTGGCGCTGGCGCTTTCTCCATCCACCAGAAGGACCAGCGGCACATCGAGGGTTTCCCAGGAGCGAGCGGAAAAAGTCTGGTTCTGATCCCAGCTCCGTCCTTCCGTGCTGACAAGAACCCCGCCGTCGATGAATCGATCCAGCACCTGGGCGGCCACGTCCAGCAGTCCGCCCGGGTTCCGTCGGAGATCCCAGATGAGGGCCTTCATCCCCTGTTTCTGCAGACGGCTGATGGCTGCATCCAGCTCTTCCACCGTGGAACTCTGAAAACCCGTCTGCCGCAGGTAACCGATACCCAGTTTTCGGTCCACCATCTGGACTTTGATGATGCTGCGCACCTGGACGGCGCGGCGACGAAACGTGCCTTCGCGATAACGGTCCTGGGAACGGAATCCCAGAGTGACTTCCGACCCGCTGACTCCCCGCAGAAGCTGAGCGGCTTCATCGGTTGTGAAGTCGCGGCAGTCCGTCCCATCGATCATTTCGATGTAGTCACCTTCCCGCAGACCACCTTCTTCTGCGGGACTGTCTTCCAGAACGCGGACCAGACGCATGCCGCGACCGGGTTCTGCCACCATTTCGATTCCGATTCCGACGAATTCGCCCTGAATGCTGCCGGTCAGGTCGCCGTACCGGTCAGGGGTCAGCAGATGGCTGTATTCATCCAGGGCGTTGCAGCCCCCAAACACGTACTCCATGATCACAGCGGCATCCGGGATGCCCAGTTCCCGGCGGACCACGTCGCAGACGCTGCCGACCACACTGCGCGCTTCCAGCCGGCTGCCCACCGGGCGATTCCAGTAGTCACGTATCAGAATGCCTTTGACGCGGTCGATCGCATCGCCGTCCGCACCGGCCAGATGACGTTTTACGAACCGTGGATTGCCCAGAGCCATGTACAGGCTTTCGGTGCCGTGCGCGATGAAACGCTTCGCGGATACCGGAGTCACGTATTCCATCTGGACGCGGACGAGCACTTCTTCCAGCAGGTTGAGTGCTTCGCTGCGCGTCTGTCTGAGCATCCGCTCTGAAAAACTGCGGTCGGTATAACGGCGATCGATGCCGAACTGCACCCGCGATCGGCGCAGGGCGTAGCGGAGATCTTCCAGGTCGCGACGATCCCGGTCGTTGGCCGCATCTTCCACGGGCCAGCGTTCCAGGACTGCTTCATAGAGCTGAATGGCTTCGGCCCAGTGATGGTCCGCTTCCAGTTCCCGCCCGGCTGCGATGGCATCAGCCGGCGTCTGCAGGTCCGATGTATCCGGAGGCTGAGCGGCCTGAATCACGGCGACCGGAACGGTCACCAGGAACAGACCTGCCAAAACCCCCACAAGACCCCTGGCTGCAGTTCGCATTACCCGTTTGTCCCCTCGTCGCGATCAGATCCGTTTCTGTCTGACCGCAACAGGTTCCGACGAAAGCGCCGCCGTGTGCGTCCTGCAGTGTGTCCTCGTCCGTAAGAGTACGCTCTGTCCGGAACAATCCCCCTCTGGTCACCTGCTGTCTCCGCACGGAGATCCGCAGATGGTGATGACGCCGTGATCCGATCGCAGCTTTCCAGAGAATCGATTTCGAATTCCGATGACTGCCGCCTCGAGGTGCCGCCAGGACCGGCTGCATCCATCGAGCCCGCCAGTTCACGCACCATACCGGTGTCAACCGCCCGAACGGATCACAGTTCGACTATATGGCGGGTTTTGCAGCCGGTCAAATTCCTGGTCGACGGACCGTTCGCCGAATCTGCCTGAATTCCCTAACCCGGATAACTTCATGAAGTTACCTGAACGAAGCGAGTTCAGGATTTGTTCGGCGGCGGCCGTCGCGGATCACGGATTCTGCCGCTTATGGCGTCTGTGCCGGGGCTCCCACGTCACCGGTCGTCCAGACTCCGTCGATCCGTCGCCACACGTCGGGACCGAGACCCGGATCCTGCAGGATAGCCGGAAGCCGGTGGGAACGGACGTTGTCGTAGCAGTACAGAGCCGTGAAACGGGTGATGGAAGCGGGGATGCCCACGGCCGTGAATCCGGGATGCCCGGTGGACGGGTACGGTCCGCCGTGATTCATGGCCGGAGACACGGCGACGCCTGTGGGCATCTTGTCATTCAGCAGACGCCCGACCTTTGTTCGCAGAATCGGTTCCAGCCGGTCATAGACAGCATCGTCACTGCCTTCGGGACACGAATAGACGCATCCGGTGAGATTGCCTTCGAGCTGTTCGGCGATGGCGCACATCTGTTCGGGAGATTCGGCCAGCACGATCAGTGATCCGTTGCCGAATGCTTCGGTCTGAAAGGTCTCCGGATCGTTCAGGAACTGCTGTCCGGTCACTGTCAGCAGGGTATTGGCAAAACAGACTCCCTGACCGCCGCCCGGAGTGCCGCCGCAGACCAGCCGGGCGCCGGCCTTCTGCAGCAGGTCGATGCTGCTGCCGAAAGACCGGCAGACGCCGTCGCTGAGCATGGTGCCGGGCGCGGTTCCTTCGAACCGCCTGGCCACGGCCGACACGAACTGGTGTCCGGCCGGACTGTCGGACACGACCACCATCCCCGGATTCGTACAGAACTGACCGGCTCCCATGAGGCAGCTTCCGGTGAATTCCTCGGCCATCGCGTCCACGCCATCCCGCAGGACACCGTCCAGAATGAACACCGGATTGATGCTGGACAGTTCCAGATAAATCGGTTTTCCGGCGGCATCAGCAGCCTGTTTCAGCTTCAGGCCGGTCTGACGGGCTCCTGTGTATCCGCAGGCGCCGATGCGGGGATCGGAAACGAGTCGAAAGCCGTCTTCATGACTGGTCCGATAGATGAGCTGCACGAGTGCCTTCGGCATGTCGGCCGCTTCGATGGCCGCCAGGGCGGCTTCCGCAAACAGACGTGTCGTTTCCGGATGACAGGAGTGGCCCTTGGCAATGACGGGGTTGCCGGCTGCGATGGCGGCCGCAAAGTCTCCTCCGGCAATCCCGCTGAAGGCGAACGGAAAATTGTTCGGACCGAATACAACGACCGGACCGACCGGACCGCGCATCGACCGGATTCCGGCGGCTGTATCGATCGTGGCATCCCGCCAGCTTTCCGACAGAGCCGCGGCGGCCGCCTGACGGAGCTGATCTGTCGTACGCGGCAGTTCCACGTCGCGCAGCCGGGGACTGACCGGCAGGCCGGTTTCTTCGTGAGCGGCCGCGACGAGCGGTTCAGACCGCTGTTCGATCTGGCCGGCGTAGGCTTCCAGAAATTCGGCAATGCGTGCTCCCGAAATGCCTCGCAGTTCCCGGGACGCGTCGGCTGCCGCGTCCAGAGCCCGATCGATGTCCTCCCAGGGACTGACCGGGAATTCCCGATCGATCTGCTGCTGAGACGAGGGATTGCAGGCGAAGAACGTCTGCGTACCACGTGAGGCGACCCACTGGCCGCCGATGAGGACCGGATTCGTCATACCTGGAACCCATGCACTTTCAATTGGGGAAACACTCGGTAAAAACGGCACATGGCTGCCCGTTTCCGGGCCGTTCCTGCCGTCTCCGGTCAGCCTAATCAGTTCCCCGCACGAATCAACTGATCGGGTCGGACGCCGCAGAAACCCTTTCCGCTCGTTGTCTACGAGACCACCGCATTGCCACAGCCCGGTCCCGAACCTGACGTCCTGCAGGCCTGTTCTCCTGCGAAGATCAATTTGTTTCTCGAAGTCGAAGGCCGGCGTGAAGACGGATATCACGAACTGACCACCGTCATGGGACGTGTCGACCTGTGCGATATCCTGAACTTCCGCCGTACAGACGATGGACGCATCCGGCTGCGTCTGGCAGCTTCGGGCGAGGAACGAGCATCACCGGTTTCCGCCGGCTTCCCTCTGGACGGGCAGAATCTCATCGTCCGGGCTGCTGCCGTTCTGCAGGAGCAGTCCGGAACAGCTCTGGGGGCCGACATCGTGGTTGCCAAGCGCATTCCGCTGCAGGCGGGGCTGGCGGGCGGGTCCGGAAATGCGGCCGTGACATTGCGAACACTGAACCGGCTCTGGAACTGCGGTCTTGACGAATCCTCGCTGGGCGAGCTGGCCGATTCGCTCGGCAGCGACATCCGTTTTCTGCTGACCGGTTCCCGGATTGCCGTGTGCACCGGTCGCGGGAATCGGGTGCGTCCGCTGCCGTTCTGCGGGCAGCTTCACGGTGTGCTCATGATTCCTTTTTCAGGAAATGCGACGGCCGCTGTCTTCCGGACGCTCCGGACCGGTGCCGGGCAGGCGGACAGGCGGCATCCCGCAGCACTGCTGCGTGCCCTGCAGGAGGGGCGCATGCAGGGCCTGTCCGGTCTGTGTTTCAACCGGCTGCAGCATGCCGCAGCAGAACTCAATCCGGATGTGGATCGGATTCTGAAGCAGCTTCGCCACACGGCCGGAAATGCGATGGTTACCGGCAGTGGTTCTGCCTGCTTCGCCCTGACAGAATCCGCTCGTCAGGCCCGCCTGCTTGCATCGCGGCTGCGGAGCCGGACGGACGATCAGGTGATTCCGTTTTGCATCTGAATGAGAATGGCCGGGACCTTCAGGACCACATGCGGCCGGTCAGATGGGACAAAAGCCACTGATCGAGAAATCGCACATCGGGGCTTTCCGGATCCAGTTCGCGATTGGTGACACGCACCTCCGGAACAGCTCCGGCCATCCGTGCAAGCTGAACGGCTTCCACATGGCGGGCCAGATGAGGGCCGGACGCATTTTCGGGAACCGTCCACAGCAGTGGCAGACCGGACAGCCGTGCGGTCATCAGGGCATCCATCGCCGGCCGGCCGCAGGCCGGGTTGAGCAGCACGCCGCCGGCGTACCACTGCGGAGCCTGGCCGAGCTGTGTGAGGGCGATGTCGGCCCCGGTGCCGCAGCCGGCCAGAAAGATGCGTTCACTGTGAATATGAAACGCCTGCCGCATTCTGCGCACCGTCACACTCAGCAGATCCCGCAGACGAACAGGACCGTATTCGAGGGCATCCGGATTCCAGTCGAAGGCATGCGGAGACTGCAGCGCGACGTTTCCCTGAATTCCCAGACCGCAGTAGTTCTGCGGACTGACCGCTTCCAGAAAGGATTCGATCTGACCGTCGTGATGCCCCGTGTCGTGGAACCAGACGATCAGCGGATAGGCGTAGTTTTCTTCATAGCGTTCCGGAACGTAGATTGAAACGGGCCAGTCGCTGCTGGTCGCGTCGTTCATGACGGCACAGGAGGCCGCCTGCTGTTCCACCAGTTCCTGAAGTTCCAGCGGCAGATGGCTGTCCGCTGCCCGGCTTCCGGGGGCCTTCTCCGGAAAGGATTCCGGTCCATGAACACGATCGAACATGCTGCTGCTTCCAACGGGCCGACATGAAACCGAACACCGCTGCCGGTGCCGGACGCATCCCGACGAAAAGGGAAATGGAAAACGGTGCAGGAAATGAAAAAAACGGGAATTCTCAGTACCAGCGGACGGCAGTCCGCTGCCTGCTTCGCTGCAGAACTTCCTGAAAGGGAAAAAAACGACCCGGACACGCCGTGGGGCGAACCTGGTTGTGACCGATCACGCCATCGGAAGGAATTCCGTACTCCCGTGTCAGCCGGCCGATCAGCCGACTGACGGATGCCACCTGAGCGGATGTGGGCGGCGACTTTTCGAAATTGCCGATCAGACAGATTCCGATTCCGCGATCGTTGTACGGGAGACTACCCGAATGGGCTCCATGAAGCTGCTGTTTCCAGCGAAAGGTGGACGAAATCTGGCCATCGGCCATACCGTGGCCGTTGCCAATGACAAAATGATAACCAATCCCCAGCCATGCCCGACCGCTGCGATCCCTGCGGCTGCGGTGTTCGCGATGAATGGCCGCCACACTGCCCTGATCCGTTCCGGAATGATGAATGACGATGAATTTCCAGGGACGCACGGCCACCCCGGAAGGAAGGGCCATCGCGTCTTCAGCGGCATCCGCCGGGTCGACGGTGCGCAGCGGACGATCGGCTGCCCGAACCGGAGACTCGGCGACGGCAGCCGGCAGAATCGACAGCAGAAGAACAGACCGGAACGGCATGACGCCTTCCTGTGAAGCTGCGGAGTGATCTTCACGGTTTTTTCAGGCGCTGCATGTTTTCAGCGCCGCAATGCTCCCGCGGGACTCTACTCAGCAGTCCCAGGACGGTCAAATTCTTCCACCCGATGGCCGGACCGTCGCCCGGTTTCATGCAGAACCGCATTGTGAGGCCAGGGAATATCGGCAGTCTCTGCGGGCTGCACGGCAGGCGTCAAACTCTGCCCGGTATACCGGCAGACGGCCAGTTGACCGAACCGACGAAATCCCGGGCGTTTTTTGAAAAACATTGTCGGGACAGGAAGACCGTCTGCTGACGGTCAGCGGATTCGTCATGACCAGCCGGCCGGAGGATCCGGCTGCTGCCAGACGCTCATTCCTCCGTCGACCAGAAGCATCTGGCCATGGATATGGTCGGCCGCGTCACTCAGCAGAAACACGGTCGCTCCTCCGCAGACGTCCGGTTCCGGAACCGTACCGCTGGGCGTGTGCAGTTCCATCCAGCGGCGAACGGCGGGATCCTCCAGAGCCGGCGCGGTCAGCGGGGTTCGGATGAGTCCCGGAGCGACACCGTTGACGCGGATTCCCCGCGGTGCCAGAGAAACACTCAGCGACCGTACCAGAGCATCCACGGCCCCTTTGGACGTGTCGTAGGCCACATGCACCGGTTCGGACAGCCGTCCGTTGATCGATCCGGTGATGACGACGCGTCCGCCGACTTTCCGGTCGACCCAGTAACGGGCCATCTCCTGCACGATCACAAAGGGGCTGAACACGTTCAGACGCATCGTCCGGTCGAACGTGTCGAAGGACAGTTCCAGAAACGGATCGTCCAGATACGTTCCGGCATTGCAGACCAGCAGGTCCGTTTCCGGCTGACGTTCAATGACCTGCCGGACCAGATCGCGTGCCGAGTGGGGCAGGCCTTCGCTCAGATCCGCTTCCAGAACATCCGTGTCGGCCGGATCCGTGTCTCCCGGACGGCCATGTCGCAGGACCACCGCACCGGCCGCTTCCACAGCCCGGGCCATGGCCTGCCCGATGCCGGCGGTGCTGCCCGTGATGAATGCATGTCGCCCGGCCAGCGAAAAACTCATGAACAGGCTCCTGTGCTGCATGCCGGCGGGGTGCCTGCCTTGCGGCATCCGCCCGGCCCCATCCTGTGCCCCCGTGATTCCATTCCCGCTGCGGCTGCCGAGATGTCGTCGGCATTCTTTCTGAAGCGAAACCGGCCGACCGTGCCCGAAAACCGCTCAGTCACTGCAGTTCGATGTACAGCCAGCCGTCCCGGCTGCTCAGTTCCACCGTCTGCAGATCAATGGTTTTCGTGTCGGATGCCTGAATACTGACCACACCGTCCACCGTGCGTTTCGGCAGCCGCGACCGAATGATGCGGCGGATCTGGTTGGCCACGCTCGCCCGTTTCAGCGCGGGCACCTTTTCCAGAGCGACCGTACGGATCTCCGAAAGGCGTTCCGGAGGCGTGAGGACGATGCTTCCGTCTTCCACACCGATGCCGATCGGCACTTCGATGCGGTGCTGAGGAATCGGGTCGCGGCCTTCCTGAACAACTCCCGCCTGCAGAATCAGAACGAGCACATCATCTTCCACGCGGATGCGAATCGGATCGATGTCATTGAGCAGGAACGTGGCCGGCGGATCGTCTCCCTCCTTTTCCTCAGCCGCATCCTCATCGTCTCCGCTGAACAGGCTGATGTCCCGCTGCAGCAGATCCCGAAACGCCTGTCCCACCTGTTCGAAGAACTGATCTTCCGGAATTTCACGGCCGTTCATTTCCAGTCCGTCGATGAGATTGTTGATGGCCGTCTGATGAAGCTGAATGGCCACACCGGCCGGCAGAGGAGCGATCGGCTGAACTGTTCCTCCCAGACGGGCCCCGCCGATGGTGCGTGAACTGATCGCCAGGTGCGATTCGCTCGATCGGCACGACAGGGAATCGGGACCCACTCCTTTGCGATTCAGTCCGTCGAACAGTTCTTCCTGAATGGACCGGTTCGCTTCGGCGAATCGTTCGTTGACCTGATCCACGAATTCCGGCAGAGCCTGGCGAGCGATTTTCTGAGCGGCGATGTATTCGGACTGGGGCCGTTTCTCAGCGGCCTTCTTTCGAGCCATTTTTCGAACCAGGGGGCCCAGAAGGGGCACTCCGTCGTAGTCGCTGCGAACGCCGACAGTCTGATTGTGCGTGTTCACATCCATGCGGGCCGGGCCGCTGGTGAGTGTGCGGCCATCGAAATACACGGGAGCATCGATCTGGAACGTGTGTGTGCCGCGGGTGTAGATGGTGGCCGGACGCCGGCGTCCCCGCGTATTCGACAACGTCTTCCCGTTCAGACGCAGAATGAAATGTCCCTGGTCCGTGGACCGGCGAATGTCGGCGGATACGGACGCCGTCGTCACCTGCGTCCCCGTCACCCATGCACCCAGAATGCATTCTGCCACCGTTCCTTCACGCGTCTCGTAGTCGCTCACAAAACGCGCCAGAAGGGGTTCCGATACGGTCACGTGCATGTTGTGATTGAAATAGTGCGTCATGAACACCGGCCGCAGAACAGTCATGACCGCCTCGTTCTCCCGCAGATTCAGCCACGCTGCCCGAACGGTTTCGGCATCCGCTTCGCTGCAGGTGTCTTCGTACCGACTCGCAGCTGCCACGATGTTCTGAATGGCTTCCCGCTGTTCCGGTGTCAGGCCTTCCACGGCAGAAGCGGCGATGCCGGCCGACACGAGATCGACACGGCGCAAAATGGCAGACCGCAGCGGCTGAAAGGCTTCCTCCTGAACAAGGCTCCGCAGTGCTTCCGCGGCCTGTTGCCTCTCATCGGCCGCGCTGCGAACGTCGTACAGCACGGACAGGGGAGCCGAAAGCCGGGCGGCCGCTTCTTCTGACACCACGCGACTCAGCGAACGCGGCTGAAGCGACTGCGGCAGGCGGAGTTCATCGCGGTTTGAGGTTCCGGCAGCCTCGGCCACCTGACCGGCCAGGATTCCTGCAATGAGAACCACGAAGAGGCCTCGGGGGCGACAGACGATTTTTCGGGCATTCCAGCGCCGCATACAGATCTCCATAACACGGGACTCCATTTCAAAGGATCGGCCGGGCCACGACTCCATGACTGCGCCGTTTGATTCATCCGTCAAAAGCACCGATACCGACACACTCCACCTATTCCTCGTTCGGCGCCACAATCACCGAAGGCTATGCGGTTGCTGCAGCGTCTTCAATGCACCTGCCTGCCCCATTTTTCAGCGAGATGCGATTCCGAGAACTGATATCCGGTGGTCGGGACCGTTCGAACAGTCTCGAGTGCGGGACGGCAGCGTGGCATCGTGTGTCGGGAGCGTGCTGTCCCGCCTGGGACCTGGCCCTCACCGGAGCGGCGTGATTTGCCGGTTGGTGTCTGCTGCCGGCATTTTCGTTCGCCTGTCTGCGGATTGACGTCGGAATCCGTCTTACTCATTTCCGGGAACGCCGAAAAATACGAATGCGGCCATCATTCTTTTCATTCATCCCGTCTTCGTTTTTCTCTGGTTCCGCATGACAGGCTGATCGCGCCCCCTGAATCCCCTTCTGTTCCGGGAGAGACCAGGATGGATCTCTGTCTGGCAACAGCCCTGATGCTGCTCCTGTCAGGGCTCGCATTGCGTACGGGGATGCATCTGGCCGGACGGGCGTCGCGGCAGGTTCAGTTGACCGTTCAGCTTCTGGTGCTGGTCGTGGGGACGATTTTTCTGCTGTGCTTCTGGAACCGTCCGATCCTGACGGCTGTGGTTCCGCATACGGCGCTGATTGTTCTGGAAAACTGGCACGGCGTGTTCGGCTGTTTTCTGGCGGGAATGTACATGTCGTCGATGCGTGTGGGGCGGCGGCGGCGTCTGATCGTGGGAAGCTTCACGACGGTGCTGGCCGTTTACGCCATCATCGCTCCGATCACCGGCCGTGCTCCGACCTGTCAGCCGGACGATCCACGGAACATTCTGGTCAGTCAGACGACTCCCTGGACGTGTTCCCCGGCCGTCGCCGCGTCGCTGCTGCGGCTGCACGGCATACCGGCGACCGAAGCGGGGATGGCACGCCTGTGTCTGACCCGTCGAGGCACACACTGGCTGGGCCTGTTCCGCGGACTCAAACTGATGACCGCGGGAACCGAATGGGATGTCCTGGTGGAGGCATACAGTCCCTCAGCGATTGCAGCGTTGAATTCGACTCCGGCCATTCTGTCGGTCAACATCGATACGGACGGAATGGGTCCCACGGCGGAACACGGGTTTCGCCCCAATGCGGGGCATTCGGTTCTTCACCTGGGAGGAACGCACGGGGAGCATGTGATCGTGTTCGATCCGGCCCCCGAGTACGGCATTGAAAAGTGGAGTGACGACATCCTGTCCCACGTGACGACCGGGGTGATTCTGCGTCTGGTTTCCAGAGATGCCCATGCGCGTCAGCAGGAAGTGGCCCGGCGCGTGCAGCGATTTCGGCGCACGCGCCGCACGGTGGCGCAGGTGAGCTTCACGACGCAGCCCCACTGATCATCCGGCAGAACGGGAGTCCCCCGCCTGATCCTCCCGGCGGCCGCGTTCGCGGACACCGGGAACCAGCTGGAGATGGCGGCGGACGCAGCGATCAGATCGTGTACGTGCCGGGCATCGGGATGGCGTAGGTCATGTCTTCCCGGGGCAGCACGGGAGGCGTGTCGCTGAAACTGTGGTAACTGTCGACATCAGCAAGCTGATGATCGGCGTTGATCGCTTCGTCCCAGGTCATTTCTTTCCCGGTGTAGGTCACCATGCGTCCCAGAATGGATGTCATGGTGCTTTTGGCTCCGTATTCGGCTTCATTCGGCCGACGTCCGGCCCGCAGGTCGGCGAACAGGTCGTGATGTTCCTGCTGATGTCCGCCGCGGCCGCCCGGTCCGTATTCCCAGACGACGTTTCCTTTTTCGTCGAAGATGCGGGCAGCACCGAAATCCACCGACCCGGCAGATCCGGCCGCATACTCGTTGACCCGGTTCCAGCAGTTGCGGATATGGCGGCACTGGCTGAGCATGGTCACATGATCGCCCAGCGGATTTTCTCCGTAGGTGAATTCCACGAAAAAGTGATCGTAGATTTCTCCGTATTCCTTTCCGGTCCGCACCTGGCGGCCGCCCTGTCCCTGGGCCCGCACCGGATAGTCGTCCATCAGCCAGTTGATGACGTCCAGATTGTGGATGTGCTGTTCAGTGATATGGTCGCCGCACAGCCAGTTGAAGTAGTACCAGTTGCGCATCTGGTATTCCATTTCCGTCTGGCCCGGTTTCCGGGGACGGACCCACACGCCGCCGCCGTTCCAGTAAGCGCGGGCCGACACGATGCGCCCGATGGCGCCATCCTTCACCCGTTTCATCGTTTCCATGTAGGCCCGTTCATGGCGTCGCTGCAGGCCGATCTGAACGAGCAGGTTTTTTTCTTTCGATACACGGGCCGCTTCCAGAAATCGACGGACGCCGGCCGGATCGACAGCCACCGGCTTTTCCGCGAAAACGTGCCGGCCGGCGGCCACGGCCGCTTCGAAGTGCTGGGGGCGAAACCCGGGTGGCGTTGCAATGAGAACCAGATCGATGTCCTGTTCGAGCACTCCCTTGTAGGCATCGAAACCGACGAAACGCCGTTCTGCCGGAACGTCGACCTTGTCTCCATGACTTTTCTGAAGGTTCCTCAGACAGCGTTCCAGATTGTTTTCGAAGGCGTCGGCCACGGCCACGAGCTTCGTGGGACCTTCTGTATTCATCGCCTGTCCGGCGGCACCGGTTCCCCGGCCGCCGCAGCCGATCAGTCCCAGACGGATGGTTTCATCGGATCCGACATGAGCGGCCTGGACCGCATTCAGTCCGGTCAAAACGGATCCGGCGGCTGCGGCCGATGCGGAGGACGTCTGGAGAAAACGGCGGCGGGTGGCGGAAGTGTTCCGGGCATCAGTCGTCACAGGAAGGTCTCCAATCTGAGGAAAAAAAGAGGGATGAAGAGGGGAAAAAAGGAAGGCCGCCGGGCAGCCGCAGATTTCGTACAGAACGGACGCAGATCAGCGGCCGGCTGCTTCTCTGGCAAGCCGATCCTGATCAGCCGACAGTTCCGGATTGGGAGCGACCGGTGCATCCAGTTCTCCGCGAATCCACCGCACGGCTGCAGTGACGGAATCCAGAAACTCCGGACGCGTCCAGGTTTCTGCATTGTGTCCCAGATTGTTGTAGTACACCCGGCCGTCTCCCCAGGACCGCACCCATGCCACGGGCACATGATACGGTTTCGATGGAGTGCACTTTTCCATATTCAGACTCATCAGAACCCGGACGTTCTCCGGATGCCAGTCCCGGTACTGATAGATTTCATCCTGAATCACGAATTCCGATCCGAAGGGCTGAACGAGCGGATTGTTCGGTTCGTGAACCGTGATGGTAACGGTGGACCGTGATCCCCACGGATGTCCGGCAAACGCCCCGCCAATCATCGTGCGGTAGGGTTCGTAGTCCTTGAAGGTGTCGGTGGCCGAATGGAATCCGATGACGCCGTGACCGGCCTGCCGCAGCCAGACATCCAGAAAAAAGTCCAGATCTTCCTGAGCGATCGGCAGACGTCCGGTCGTGTACAGCATGACGATGTCGTAATTCTGCAGATTGCTCTGCGTGAAGTCCGACTGAACGTCCTGAGTGCAGTCCACTCGAAAGCATTCCGTTTTCTGGCCGAGCTGAATCATGGCGATTTCCGCCGGAGCCAGCTTCTGCGGACCGCGGGTCACCGAACCATGACGGAATCCGGCACTCTGAGTGACCATCAGGACACGTGCGGGCCTGTCAGCGTCCGCTCCGCAAAGCGCACCGGCCGTCAGCATCACACACAGCAGCACACGAATCAGCATCCAGCGGCCCTCACCATGAAGAAAACAGACTCATTCATCCGGAAAGGATTATTCACACACCTCGGACCGTTTTCCAGCATTCCTCCGAGCGAAACGGATCGATGAGTTCCGCCAGACCGGCCTCCGCCATTTCTTCGCCGCTGACAAACCGGCCCGGACTGTTCCAGGCTTCCAGTGCTGTTTCGGAAATCGGAAACAGGTGCATCAGGAGGCGATCCAGACGGGTTTCCAGATTCTGGAAATGCCGCGCCCACTCAGTGGCTTCTTCCAGACGGACATCTTCTTCCGACTGCCAGCGCATGGGGTGAAAAAGCAGGGTCGACAGCGGCGTGACAAAGCGCCGCGTACAGGCGGCAAACGGCATGAGCGCCGCCGACGAACATTCCCCCAGAACGACTCCCGTGGCCTTCAGCCCCCGCGTTTTCAGCATCGTCGCCAGAGCCAGACCGGCATACACACTGCCTCCGCAGGAATCGAACCACACAATTCCCCGGCTGCCCGGCGGCAGGTCTGAAAACCGGCTGAGCAGATCGGACTGCTTCTCGGAAAGTTCTCCGGTCACAGACACTTCCCACGGGCCGCGCGGCGTCTCGGGAAAATGTCCGCCGGGAGAAGGAGACGGGTACGGGCGAAGTCGGGAACGTGATCGGACCGGCATGACGACAACGGAGATCGGAAAACGGAATCGAAACACACGACCGGACGGGATCCGGCCGCGTCGCCCGGGAGGTCGCAGCGCGGATTCGCGGACGACTGGCGGGCAGGCCGATTCCGCATTACAACATGCGGTGCCATCTGTCCAACCCGGCGGGATGACATTCCGTTCCGGTTTGTTTCCGGACACACGTCGTTTTCCAGAGACACGCAGCGCATGCCCCGAAACAAGAACTACTGGCTGTTCAAGTCGGAACCGAATGTCTTTTCCATTCAGGATCTGGCGGAGTCTCCTGATCAGACCACCTGCTGGGAAGGCGTTCGGAATTATCAGGTCCGCAACATGCTGCGTGATGAAATCCGGACCGGTGATGGGGTGCTGTTCTACCACAGCCGCGTGCAGCCCATGTGCATCGCCGGAACGTGCCGTGTCGTTCGCAGCGGATACCCGGATCACTATGCGTTCGATCCGGAACATCGTTATTTCGATCCGAACAGCGACCCGGATGCCCCCCGCTGGTACATGGTGGACGTGAAGCTGGTGCGGATATTCGACGTTCCGGTGACCCGCGAGATGCTGCGGAACTGCCCGGGCACGCAGTCCATGCGGGTTCTGGCCCGAGGCTGCCGGCTGTCGATCACTCCGGTGACTGCGGATGAATGGAAAGCCGTGCACAGACTGGCCGGCGTGTCGTCCCGATTCTGAAATGACGCTTCCGGTCTGTCCACGACGGTTCCGGTGTGCGGCGTCCGCCGGAGGTGCGGCGGGCGCATGTCAAAAATCGCGGTCGGACACGAGCCGGCCGTCGTTGCGGGATCCCAGATTCTGCAGGACCTGAAGACCGATGCGGCGTGACAGTCCGCGAACGCTTCCATCCGCCAGCAGGCCGTTGACGACATGCGGATGAATGGAACTGAACCGTGTCCGCGGCTTCCTGGCACTGCCGGACGGCATATAGTCCGGAGAGTCCTCTTCGAAGGTCCGGCCCAGTCCTTTCAGTGTGGACCGCAGCGTGTTCAGGTCTCCGCAGGTCCATCCGGCGGTGCCGCCGGAATGGATGAGAGTTTCTCCTGCCAGGAGCGTGTTGGCTGTTCCGTCGGGCACAGCACGCACCGATTCGGAACTGTTCAGGTAGAGCAGTCCGTCGGCGTTCGAATCGATGATCGTCTTCGTACCTCCCAGGCACCCGGCATAGGACACCGCGGTGTTCTGTGGTCCGCTGTAGCTGTCCGACGGACATATCAGAATCGTGATCGTCACATTGGGACACACCAGGCCGACCGGCCGTACACTGGTTCTGTTCGATCGGCTGGAACGTCCCTGGCGGGCCGCCGCAGCGCCCTCTGCAGCGGAAAAGTCCTGCGCCGATGTGCCTTTCTGAGGGGGGCGTATCGGCTGTCCGGAGACGGCTCCGTCAAAGCTGCGTTCCGGCCGAATGAAGTCGATACGTTCCCAGAGATTTCGCTGGCCGATGTACGGCAGGATCTGGACGATCCAGCTGATTTTGTAGTCCGGCTGTCCCGTGAGCACCGGCTCTGTCGCGTTGACGGATCCGGGCGGCAGAACGGTGTGAGCCAGATTGTAGTGATGCAGGGCAATGCCCAGTTGTCGCAGGTTGTTACGACACTGGATCAATCGGGCCCGCTCGCGACTCGACTGCACCGCCGGCAGCAGCAGGGAGACAAGGATGACTACCATGAGGACGACAGTGATGAGTTCGACAATCGTGAAACCTCTGCGCAGGTCGCGTTGCGCCATCACCATTCTCCTCGAAGCCGATCCAGACTGCGCTGACGCTGCCTGTGCCGTGCGTCGTCGGTCGGGATCAGCCGTTCGTCTGCGCGGTCACCCAGAGCCTGAAGAACCTCGGGCGATATGTGTTCCGACCTGACAGATACGGCACCGTCAGCCATCAGCAGCGGGACGATTCCGTCGTGCCAGCTTCCGAACCCTCCGATTCTCGGATCATCCGGGGCATACAGATCGTCGTCGGAAGCATTCAGCGGCATGACGGCACTGCGCAGGGTGGCGGCGGTGCCGGTCAGCCAGGTCAGTCCGCGCTGCTTCAGCGTTTCGGACGGGCGGATCTCCCCGGCCACGATCGTACAGGACCGGCCATCTTCGATGTCCCGGTTTCGAATGGAGCTGTTCAGGAACAGCAGTCCGGTGCCGGTCTGGTCGATCTGTCGACTGGTGCCCCCGACGCATCCTCCATAAGCCGGCTGAAAACGCACCGATTCCGGTGCGGCCCCGCAGATCAGAGTCGAGAAAGTCCCGCTGGTTCTGATCTGACTCGGTGACATGCTGTAAGCCCCCACATCCTGGTCCACAATCGTGTACAGGTTATACTCCTCGAGATACACAGTCAGCTGAAACAGCCAGCCCAGATGATATCCCTCCGGTTCCGGAAAAATGGGGCTGGTTTCATTCACACACCCAGGCGGCAGGCACAGAACGACTGATTCGTAGTGCGCCAGCGCCAGTCCGATCTGACGCAGGTTGTTCTGGCACTTCACCAGGCGGGCGGTTCGCTGAGCCTGCAGCAGCCGCGGCAGCAAAATGGTCATCATCAGACTCAGCACGGCGACAACAGTCACGAGTTCCGTTGCCGTAAAACCAGGATGCCGCCGGCCGGGACCGGCAGAGTCCGTCGAGGCAGTTCGATGGCCATACTTTTCCATCACCACGGCCACGACTCCAGAAGTTCCAGGTCAGCCCGGTTGCCCAGATTCTTCCACACCTCTGAATCGATGGAAACGGAGACAGCCCGCGCGCTGCCGTCCGCCAGAAGCACGGTCACCAGACCGGGATGCTGCGATGCGAAGCCGCCGGTGCCGTCGCGCGACAGTTCGTTCGATTCGGCCGGCAGGGACCATGATGTCCTGCCGGCACCCGTTCTCGAAAGAATGGCCGTATTGCAGACGGTCGATGCCGTGCCGGACATCCAGCTCAGTTCCGGAAAGCGAGACTGCTGCGGCGGCAGCCGTTCTCCGACGGCGATCGTGTTGCTTTCGCCATCCAGAATCTCGCGGTAATGCACGCCCCGATTCAGAAACATCACACCCGTATTGTTCTCGTCGATTGGGACGAGCTCTCCGCCGTGGCATGCCGCGTAGCTGGTCGGCTGAACGGTTCCCAGTTTCGGATGAGAAACCGGCTGCGGCCAGGAAGACGGACACAAAAAGGAACTCATGACATACTGTCGCAGTGGTGCATTGGCGTCCCCGTACGCCCCGGCCATGAAATCGGTATGCCGAAACACGTTGGCCTGTCCCATCATGGGAAGAATCTGAACAATCCAGCTCATGTGATATCCCGCCGGTTCGTTCCGAATCGGACCTTCCGGATTGATCGAAGCCGGCGGCAGCATTTCGAATGAGACCTGATAGGTGTGCAGGGCAATGCCGATCTGAGCGAGATTGTTGCGGCATTCCGTTCGCCGGGCCGCTTCCCGGGCGTGCTGCACCGCCGGCAGCAGCAGGGAAATCAGGATCGCGATGATGGCGATGACCACCAGCAGTTCGATCAGGGTGAAACCGGCGACCCGGGATGTACGGCGGGCCTGTTGCTTTCGATGATGCATGGAACGGCTTTCGGGAATGTGCCCCATCGGGGCGCTTCGAAGCAGACGAACGATCATGGTGACACGGGGATCCTTCGCGTGAGCTGTATGGGAGAAGCCTTCTGGCTGGTCCGACGGCCGACGATCACGATGTGGTCGTCTGAGACGGTGACCGTCAGTTCCAGAAAATCTGTCTGAGAAACCGCATCTTTTTCGTTCCTGACCAGATGCCGGGTTCCCTGCCAATCCGGATTGCGCTGCAGAATCTGTCGAGCCAGCAGTTCTCCGGCCTGGACGGCCGCTTCCACCTGCAGCAGGTTCAGATCGCTGCGGGCCTGACGACGGTCCATCAGGGAACGTCGTGTGAGCTGCCCGGTCAGGGCGCCCAGGATGATGATGACCACCAGCACCATGATCAGTGCCGTGCCGCATCGGGGTACGTGGCGGCTGCTGTTCTGCAAAACGGCCGGACAATCGAATGTCTTCATGGACTTTCTCTGACAGAATCCGGGGCATCGGGTGAAAGCGGAGAAATCCGTCCCGGCACGAAGAACGCGGCTGTCCAGGGCGGGCGATCGGACACCACGGGAGTCTCCGGTCCCCATGCCGGCGATGGCGGGGTGATGTGCAGTGTCAGCAGATGACGGCCCGACCTTTCCCAGGCGATGCCGGTTCCGCCGCGAAAACGGAAATCGTCTGCAGCGGCCGGTGTGTCTGCCCGAAACACGCGGCGGCTGAGAACAGAACCGTCTGCTGTCCAGCGAATTTCCTCCGATGCCGTATCGATGACAAGGTCCTTTTCCATCGTGCGGACGGCTGAGGCCAGACGGCAGTCTTCCCGCAGCCGCCTGGCCGCACGCTGCAGAACGGCCACGTCTCGCACGACCGATCGGCTGTCATCGCTGACCAGCATCAGGGCATGCAGAGCGGTCCCGGACAGCATCAGTACTGATGAAGCCAGCGTCATGTAAACGATCACGTGCAGCAGCATGGTGCCGCGGCGCTGCGGGCAGCATCCGGAAACAGTGCGTTTCATGATCCGCTGTCTCCTTTCCGATCCGGATGTTCCGTCCAGACACTGACTCGGTGGATGGATTCCGGACGGCTGTTGTGTGCCGGACGGCGGATTTCCACGGACCATTCCTGCAGATCGCCGTTGAACAGTGAATCCGGAACCTGTTCGACAGACAAAACCACCTGGGGATACTGTCTGTGGAATCCCTCTGACAGACCGATTTTCGAAACAATGTCTGTCTGTCCGGCGGCCACTTCCGCCTGCAGGCGGGCGGCGCAGGAGGCCAGCTCCACATCGACCAGACGGTCAAACCGCTCCCCGTCCTGGAGAATGCGCACTCCGTGCAGTGCGACGGACAGGATCGAGGCCACCGTTCCGATAAGAATCAGGGCCACCAGCATCTCGATCACTATCGTGCCTGAACGTCGCGGAAGCCCGGCTGCTGATGCGGTGTTTCCGCTGTCCGGCTGCTGTCTGGAAGTCTGCTTCATCCGTTAGTCCACCTGCACATTACGGATCAGTTCGATGAGAGGCAGATACAGAGCGATTGCAAACAGTCCGACAAGGATTCCTGAGACGACACAGGCAATCGGACCGAATGCGTTTGCTGCCATTTCCAGACGCCCTTCCCGCCGCTGCTGGATATTGGCTGCCAGATGTTTCAGCCCCCAGTCCAGATGACCGGCCGTTTCGGCCGCGGTCAGGAATCGAAACTCGCGCCGGTTCAGGAAGCGGCCGGACTTCAAAGCCGGAATGAGGGGCACACCGTTCTCCACGGAGGTCCGCACGCTGCTCAGAGCCGTGGCGACGGCACAGGGCTGCATCACCGTCAGAATTCGGTGCAGTGCGTCCGGCAGGGCTGTTCCGGATGCCGTCGCCAGCGACAGGACTCTCAGGACGAAAGGTGTGCCGAATCGTGGTCGCCACATCAGCAGACGCGAATGCCCCCGCATCGTCTGTTCCGTCACGATGCGAATCCCCAGCACCGCCAGAGTCACGGCTGTGAAAAACAGGGGAGTGATCACGACGGACATCGTCAGGAAGTCCACTGACAGAATGTCTGACAGCCATCGGGTCGGCGTCGGTATGTCCACACGGAGTTCTTCCAGAACGTCCAGATACTTCGGAATGATGAAAACGCCGACGAATGTTGTGACTGTCAGCAGAACGATCATCACTCCCAGGAAGGAAACGACCGACTGAATCACGCGTCCTGCCGATGACCGGTCGGTCTGTCCCAGCAGGCGGGTCGCTTCTTCCGACAGAACTTCCGGCAGCGTCCCGGAATGTTCCGCCAGATGCAGGGCCACCACGGTTTCTTCAGGCAGCAGGCCGTCCACTCGGAAGGCCGCAGTCGCCGGACTGATTCCCTGCTGGATCAGATCGCGGAACTGCAGAACTTTTTTCGACCACGGGGTGTTCGATGCTCCGGCTGTTCCCTCCAGGGCCGCGATCAGCTGCCGTTCGTCGGACAGATTGACTGCCAGAAGCATCAGCAGGCCGGCCTGACGAATCGGCTCGGGCCGGTTCAGTGAAAACAGGACTGCCTGAAACAGACCATCAGCGGCCATCGCGAACTTCTCTCACACTCATGCCAGATAATTGATCAGTTCGATGGCCGGCAGGAACACGGCCAGAACGATCAGCCCTCCCACCATGGCCAGAACCGTGATAAGACACACTTCCATGACAGACAGCATCACCATTCCTGTGCGGAAGGATGCGGTTTCCAGCATGGCCGCCTGCGAATCCAGAGTGGCCGCGGCAGCCGTGCGTCGTCGTGATTCGTCGGCCGCGCCCTGTATGCCTTCCAGCATGAACAGCGGCAGCCCCTGCAGGACTGTGTGTGCGGTACTCAGAGACTTTCCTGTTTCCAGCCGGTCGGCCTGCCGAAGGGCTTCATCGCGGAGTTCTTTGGGGGCGACCGTACAGACAGACAGACGCAGCGCTTCGGCCGGTTCCACGGATCGCCTCAGACCAATGGCCAGACGGCGGGCGATGTCCGCCAGCGTCGCCCAGCCGAGCAGGGTTCCCGGTCCGGGAATGCGGCAGGTCCAGCGGCTGAACCAGCCGTGAACAACAGTCCCATACAGCCCCACGGCTGTCAGCAGAAGACATCCGGTCAGCAGGATGGAACCGGTCGGACCATTCAGACGCAGCCGGTCTGTCACAGCGAAGGCGACCTGTGTCAATACAGGAAGTGTCACACCGAACGTGTTGTACAGATACTGAAAGTCGGCTACCGCCCACAGGAGCAGGGTATGGATCACAGCCAGACCCGCGGCCAGTATCAGCAGCGGCCCGACGAAACTGATCAGGAGACGATAACGGACCTGACGCTGCCGCGAAGTCATCAGCAGCAGGTCCGCCATGACAAGCGTTTTCTGTTCATCCGTCAGGCGGCTTTCCAGAATCTCCCTGCCCGTCCGCGACAGGCCGGCTGCCAGACCGGCCAGATCCGGAGTTCCCTGTCGGAACTGCTGAGCAGCCTGAAGCAGCGCGCGACGCGAACGGTCCGCACGGTACCGCTTCAGCAGAACGATCGCTGCCAGGAGCAGGGCCGGCAGACCGGCCACGGGAAACAGCGAGTCACGTGCTGCGGGCAGAAACACGATGGCAGCAGCCAGCGCCGCCTGAACGGCTGCCAGCAGAACACACAATCCCAGAACCAGATCCGAACCAGTGGTGCTGCCGGGTTCCCGGGCCAGAGCCTGCATGGCTTCCGGCAGAGGCAGATGGCTGTGCAGGGCCGCCTGCATCATGCCGCCGATGCCCAGACGTTGCAGACGGCGGCGGACAGACAGGTCCGGGGCCCCTGGCGAAACATACTCCGCCGGTTCAGAACGGATATATTCGAGTCTTCGCTGCCGCAGACGTTCCTGCAGCACTTCGACGGAGTCGGCCTCTTCCATTCCGAAGACCGGCCGGCCGTCGGCTCCCCTGGCTTCATAGTGAAATTTCACAGCGTCGCGTTTCCTGATTCAGAACCCCGACAGACTGTCGTAAAGCCGGCCGATCGGCCAGATCAGAGCGAGCGTATAGCAGACCGCTGCCGTACCGCCGAATCCCAGCAGAAGCACGCCCGGGACGATGTGCTGCAGCCAGATGAGATTCCACTGAACGCGCTGCCGGTACTGTTCGGCAATCCCTGTGGTATCGATGCCTGTCGATCCGTCTTCCTTTTCATGCTGCGTGAGGCATGCATGCAGCAGGGGAGGCAGCTGCCCGGGGCGCCACAGACCATCCGGGATCTTCGGTGGCTGCCCCAGGCGGATCCGTTCGCTTTCGTTCACACAGGCCTGTTCCAGTTTCCGGTCGCCCACAGCAGCTCCGGCCAGCAGCAGGGCTTCGGGCAGCGGAAGCTGCCGTTCTGTCAGGAGGCCGATCATGTGGGTGAGCGTGTAGAAGCGGATGTCCCGAACGAGCCCTCGCATTCCGGGAATCAGCAGAAACAGACTGTCCGCACCGCGAAAAGAAAGACTGCGTCCGCCGATTCCGACCAACCACACCAGCAGCACTGCCGCCAGAAGGCCCGGGATAATCCACAGCCACCGGGAATAGCGCGTGTCCCACACATAAAGCTGAAAAAACACATCGTGCAGATGGACACCGGAATCGGCCAGAATCTCCAGAATGTCCCGCAGCAGCCCGCGAACGGCCAGCAGAAACAGAATGGAAGCAATCAGACAGATGAACAACGGATACAGCAGCGCCCGCACCAGCCGGGCGTAGATATCGATCAGATCCCCCGCCAGATTCCCCAGCATTTCGACGGTGTCCGTCAGATTCCCCGAATGAATGCCGGCCGCCACGGCGGCCGCCAGCATCCGCCCCGGACCGCTCTTCTCCTCACGAACGATGTCGGTCAGAGATTCTCCCTGTTCCAGACGGCGCGCCATGTTGTCTGTCAGGATCTGCAGTCGACGTCCCCGCCCCCGCGCTGCATCCGCCAGATGCCCTTCCAGTGGCAGGCCGGCGGCCGTGAGAGTCCGGATTTCTTCCGCAAGTGTCTGGATGTCCTGCAGCTGGAGCCGAAGGTGGGGCATGGCGAACAGAAAAACAGTCAGTCGGCAGCAGAATCCGGTTCGGGCATCAGAACCTTCCCCAGAACGCGATAGATTTCTTCCCGAGTCGTCCGGCCGGACTGCACGGCATCCCGCGCCCGATCGGCCAGAGTCGTCATTCCGTGTGCAGCGGCCGTCTGGTGCAGTGTCCGAACGTCGGTATCCTGCAGACATTCGACGGTCGGCCATGATTCCGATACGGGGAGCCGTTCTGCCAGCAGAAACCGACCCCGGTAACCGGTTCCACCACAGTCCGCACAGCCTGACAGATCTGCGGCGGGTGCAGAAATGTTTTGGCAATCCGAAAAATTTTCGGATTCGTTCGAAGTCGTCCGGCAGTCGCATGCCCGTCGCACCAGCCGCTGGCAGAGCAGCATCCGCAGCGTGCTGCGAATCAGCCACGGATCAATCCCCAGTTCCATCAGCCGCACCACGGCTTCCGCTGCACTTCCCGCATGAAAGGTGGTCAGCACCAGATGCCCGGTCAGTGCGGCTCGAAACACCTGTTCGGCGGTGGAGGCATCGCGGATTTCTCCCACGAAAATCACATCCGGATCCTGCCGCATCATGGCCTTCAGCCCCGTCGCCAGATCGAGTCCCGCAGCCGGACGCACCTGAGTCTGAGTGGCTCCGTCGATGGCCTGTTCAATCGGATCTTCCATCGTCATCAGACAGCGGAAACTCCCGTGGCGCCTGACCATTTCTCTCAGACACGCGCAGGCCGTGGTCGTTTTGCCGCTGCCCGACGGACCGCTGAACACGACAACGCCCGATGTTTCATCGAGAACTGCGGAAACTTCCTGAGCGGTTTCCGGGGGAAGTCCCACATCCTCGATCGTCCGGAACACCGTCGTGTCGGCGAACAGCCGGATGGCCGACCGTTCCCCATACAAAGTCGGAAACGTCGCGACGCGTGTTTCCTCTCCCGGTGACTGCGGACGACCTCGTTCGTCCGATATTCGTCCTTCCTGCGGCTGGTCGCTGCGGTAGGTGAGGAGGCCGGCCAGGACTTTCGTACGGGCCACGATCCGTTGTCCCAGTTCCCGGTCGAACGATGCCACTGTGTGCAGCACGCCGTCGATCCGCCACTGCATCACCAGACTGTCGGCATGAGGTGTCAGATGGATGTCGCTGGCACGAAACCGGCGTGCCTGCCGAAGTGTCAGGGACACGATCTGAGCCACATAGTCGGCATCATCCGGAGACAGCCGCCGCATCGCCTCAGCGAATTCCGAACGGAGCAGCGAAACTTCTGTAAGTGACTGCACGAATGGATTCTCCCGCCTGTCCCAACGGAACAGGCCCGCTGCCAGGCCCGCCTGTTCCGGTCACCACCAGATGCGGATTTCTCGAACCGGGGCCGACATTCCGGGGCCTTTTCTTCAGGTTACGACAGCCTTCGTCCTTTCACCAGTCGACAGCCATTGGGTTTCATCAGATCGCCGGAGCAGCAGGTCGCTCGGCAGTCAGTCGGTATCCGGAACAGGAATCCCCGTGCGGACGGGACGGCCGGACGTCCTCCGAGGGGCGGGGCCGGCGCCGGAGACCGGGCACCAGACACCGCACACGGTTCCACCGAAACCGATCCCCCGTCAGACGGGAACGTCCGTCGCTTCCAGAATCCCGGTCAGAATGTCGGCGGCACGTTCGTGCTGCTTCTCATTCCAGCCGCCGCGGCACACCACCCGGTGCGACAGCACGGGAACCGTCAGATCCTTGATATCATCCGGAATCACATAGTCGCGTCCGGTGACCAGCGCCTGGGCCTGTGCGGTCCGGTACAAAGTCAGAGCCCCCCGTGTGCTCACCCCCAGCGACAGATCGGGATGATCGCGGGTGGCATGCACGATGCTCAGCAGATAACCGGCGACATCGTCGTCCACAGTGATGTCGCCCACCTGCTTCTGCAGATCGAGAACCGTGGCGGAATTCATCACCGGCTGCAGACCGTCCACCGGTTCGCCGGAACGATGATTCCGCAGAACGTTTCGTTCCGTTTCCACGTCCGGATACCCCACATCCAGACACATCGTGAAGCGGTCGAGCTGGTTTTCGGGAAGCGGGTAGGTGCCTTCGAATTCGAACGGATTCTGCGTGGCGATGACGAAAAACGGTGCCGGCAGGGCCTGGGTGTCGCCTTCCACCGTCACCTGCTGTTCGCTCATCGCTTCCAGCAGGGCACTTTGAGTGCGCGGAGTCGTGCGGTTCACTTCGTCGGCCAGCAGCACGTTCGTAAACACCGGTCCGGGACGGAACTCGAATTCGCCCGTGTTGGGGCGATACACATTGGAACCGATGATGTCGCTCGGCAGCAGGTCCGGAGTGCACTGCAGGCGGGTGAAATCACAGCCCAGAACGCGGGCCAGAGCGCGGGCCAGAGACGTCTTGCCCAGGCCTGGAGCATCTTCCAGCAGCAGATGTCCGCCGGCCAGCAGGGTGACCACGGACAGGTGAACGGTTCGTTCTTTTCCCAGCAGCGCCGAATTGACACTGCTCAGCAGACGCGACACCGAGTCTGTACTCACGGAACAGTCTCCTCCGGGACCAGGATGTCTTCAGGAAGCGGCGGCCCGCAGCCGACCAGGATCAGAACGCGCAGAGAAGCCGCCGGAACGCAGACCTGCGTGCTCGACCGCACGCTGCAGCCTTCTGGAACGGACCGCTTATCTGTTCGTGTCGCTTTCAGCACACCAGTCTTTCGCCAGACGGGTAAACACGTCTCCCCGCTCCCGATAGTCCGTGAACTGATCGTGACTGGAACACGCAGGAGACAGCAGAACGATATCGCCCGGACGGCTCAGTGCAACTGCCCGCCGAAAAGCGTCTTCGAATGCAGAACAATACTCCACCACAGGAATCGCCTCCGATCCGCGCAGCCTTCGGACCAGGTCGGCCATCTTCCGGCCGGTCCGTCCGGTGGCCACGAACGCCCGTGCCCGGTCGGCGATTCTGCGACACAGGGTGGTCAGAGGCACCCCCTTGTCGCCTCCGCCGGCAATCAGCACGCAGGACCGGGGCAGGGCATCCAGAGCCGCCTGGCAGCTTTCCGGTGTCGTGGCACACGAATCATTGACGAAGGAACGTCCCCTGGCCTGGCAGACGAGCTGAAATCGGTGAGGCAGCCCACGAAAACGATTCAGCACGGCCGCCATGCGGTCGTCGCCGTTCGTACGTGGAACGGTCTGTCCCAGCCGGGCGGCCGCCACGGCGGCCACCACGTTTCGCTGCTGGTGCCGAGGTCGCAGTGCCGGTGAAAGAGCCACCCGGAGGGCATCTTCACGGTCTCCGCAGCGGCACAGCAGCACACCGTCCTGCAGAAACACGCCGTCTTCGCCTTCATCACGCAGCCCGAACCACACGCGCCGTCCTTTACCCGGCCAGTCTGTCAGTTCCGACGGCAGCACCAGGGTGTCCTCAGACGTCTGGTGAACGGAAATGACTTCCTTGCTGCGGCGGTAGTGATTCCCGTCCGGGTGCCAGTCCAGGTGATTGAAGCTGAACCCCGTCACGACGGCCACATCCGGCCGGAAACCGGAATCGGCAAGCTGATGGAGCTGAAAACTGCTCAGTTCCACAACAGCCACATCGTCTGCACGCATCCGATCCACGACCGGAAGCAGACTGCGGCCGATGTTGCCCCCCACCCAGACCCGACTGCCTTCCGGACAGGACGCCTCGACAAGCTGTCCGATGAGCTTTGTTACGGTGGACTTGCCGTTGCTGCCGGTCACGGCGATCAGACGGGCCGGCTGACGCTGCAGAAACAGTTCGATTTCACTTGTGATCCGAACTCCCTCGTTCCGGCAGCGCTCCACATCGGGGTGCCCGGGCCGAACAGCCGGACTGACGATGAGCACTTCGCAGGCATCGAACGCGGCGCGGGGATGGCCGCCCAGCACCAGATGCAGATCCCCATGGAATCGCCGGAGCTGAGAGACGGCGTCGTGGAGCTGCCGTTCGGTCCGTTCATCGGTCACCGTCACGCAGGCGCCCTGTTCCAGAGCAAACCGCGCCGCGGCCAGGCCGCCACCGGAATGTCCCAGCCCCATGACGGTCACACGACGTCCGGCCAGTTCCACAGGATGCACCTTCGGCCTCCTCTGTTGTGTTGTTCCTGCTGCCGGGTGGGGCTGCGAATCCCGTTCATGCGGACGGATGTCGTCACTGCCGTCCTTATCAGACACGGCATCAGGCCGCATTGCGGACGGAAGGACGCCGCACCATCTGGACGCAGAGAAACAGCAGGCCCGCGGTCGCAGCAGCCGTCACGCCGGTGCACCATATCATGGACGGCAGCGCTTCACCCACCGGCAGAGGCTCCACATACAGCAGGCGGCGCAGGCCGGCGACTCCATAGGTCAGAGGATTCAGGCGAATGACCAGCGCCATCCAGCCGGACGTGCCGCCTGGAAAAAATGCCCCGGACAAAAGCCACATGGGAAGCAGAAACACGCTCATCACGGCATGAAATCCCTGAGTGGAATTCATCGGCCATGCCAGGAGAAATCCGAGTGCTGTCAGTTCGACAGCAACCAGTGCCAGAAAACCGAGTGCGGCGGCTCCCCGGACAATTCCCGGTGACAAAGGAATCTCCGGTGCCATCCCGGCCAGATGCAGCAGCGGTCCAATGCACAGGAACAGTCCGGCCTGGATCATCGCCAGAGCCGCGCCGCCGAAAACCTTGCCCAGGACGATCGCCGTGCGCGAAGCCGGCGCCACCAGGACGCCCTGAAGAAATCCCTCCCGGCGGTCTTCAATGATGGAAATGGTGGCGAAGATGGCCGTGAACAGAACAATGAGAACGGCGATGCCCGGCAGGAAGTATTCCTGGTAACTCAGCGGACGATGCAGGGCACCGGACCACGCCGGCGCCTGAAACGATGCGCCCAGACCCGTTCCGAATACGATCCAGAAAACGATCGGCTGACCGACTGCCCCCACAAGACGCGAACGCTGTCGGAAAAAACGGCGCAGCTCCCGAATCGCCAGTGCCCAGGACGCACTGAACAGCGTCGTTGCAGACTCCGCAGCCATCACCCCTCACGCTCAACAGGTCGAAAGAAAAAGAAGTCAGACAGAAACCGGCAGAACGGACCGTCGATCGAGACGCGCTGTCACACAAAGCGTGTCTCGTTTATATCGATTCGCATCGCCACACAACAGCCGTCATCCCGGTCGATTCCGAATTCACCGGCGTCGGTTGCGGTGCGAGGACCTGTCGGCGTACGTTACAGCGCATCGGCCGGTTTCTTCCCTGTCACCATCAGTCTGCGTGCTCGATGCATCCCGATTCGCCCGACAGTCCATTGCCCGGAGAACGATCCACTCAGTTTGTGCTTCTGCTGAGCATGTATGTCGGATATGCTTGGTTCATGGTGCTGCGGATGGCACCAGGCGGCGTGTCCACGGCTCTGGAAACGGAGCTGCACGTGAACGAAACGCAGTGGGGACGCATTCTGGCCATGAGTACGGTGGGAGCCGTCCTGGGGAAGTTCATCGGCGGCTGGGCCGCTGACCGGCTGGGCGGATGCGCAACCTTCGCTGTGGGACTTCTGGGAGCCTCCCTGGGCATCGCCGCGTTCGGGCTGTCCTCCACCGTGATTCTGTTTCAGACGACATTTTTTCTTGCCCTGATGGCCAAATCGTTCGGCTGGCCGGGAATGACGTGCATGGTGGGGCAGTCATTCGTTCCGTCGGAATACGGTCGCGTGTGGGGAATTCTGTCGACCAGTTCCCGGGCCGGAAGCATTCTGGGCACTCTGGGCCTGGGGGCGCTGATATCCGTGTTCAGCTGGCGAAGCGTCCTGCTGACGGCCGGCGGCATCGGCGCTGCGGTGGCCCTGCTGTTCTGGAAGACGGCCGGCCGCGCAGAGGCCCGGCTGGCGGGCCTGCGGGGCAGACGCGGTGCTGCCGATGCCGCCAGCGTCGCCGACGCCTCTGAAGGACTGACGAGAACAGTTTCTGATGATGCTGTCGCGTCATCTCATCCTCTGGCAGGAACCACGCTGCCGGCAGCCCTGCTGCGTTTCGCGATATCCGGTCAGTTCTGGCTCATCACCATCAGCCTGACGGCCATGACCATCATGTGGGACTTTCTGCTGGTGCTGCCGCGGCTGCTGAAGGATACCCTGGACATGACGGATTCCGGAGCGTCCATGACCGCATCCGCCTTTCCCTGGGGATCTCTGGTGGCCGTCCTGGCCGGCGGATTTCTGTTCGATGCGCTGGATCGCCGGACGACCGCGTGGGTCATGGGAGCGCTGCTGCTGAGTGCCACCGGCTGCATCGTGCTGTTCCGGGCTTTGCAGCAGATTCCGCTGACCGAATCGCAGCAGGTTCCCGTCACCGTCGGCATTCTGTTCATCTACGGGGCCTGCATTGCTCCCTGCTATTATATTCCGATGAGCGTCTTTTCGATCCGCTTCGGCGGACCGCATGTCGGCTTTCTGGTCGCCCTTCTGGATGCCATCGCTTTCGGAATCAATGCCGTGTTCCAGTGGTTCGGCGGAGCTGTTGCTGAACGAAGCTGGTCGGAATACCTGTTTCTGCTCAGCAGCGTGGCTTTGGTGTCATCCGTCACCATGTTCTTTTTTCTGCTGGGTGAAGCCCGGGAGGAACAGGCGGCCGCCGCGGCGCAGATGTCGACCTGACCGACTGAACGGGCCGGCCGGCCGGCAATTTTCGGCGTGATCGGTTGTTCCCGGGGAGTCGAGCCTGCCAATGAACGACATCCTTCGTACGACAGATATTCCGCATCAAAGGGCTGCCGGATACCGGGAGAAAGTCCGCCGGGGGCTTCTGCTGGGTACAGCGGCGACCGTCGTGATGAGTCTGTGCGCCATTCCGGCTCGCTTTTTCTGGCTCAGCGAACTGGCGGCCAGCCTGCGGGTTCAGCTGATCATTGTGGCCGTCGGTCTTCTGATTCCGGCCGTGTTCACCCGATGCGTCCGTCTGGCTGCTGTCCTTGTGATCTGTGTGGCGCTGCAGATGCCATGGATGGTCCCCGCGGTGCCCGTGGCGGCCGTCTGTTCAGCCGATCGCGAATCCGATCTGTCGATCACGGCCGCCAACATCTGGATCGGCAATACCGACTACGACGCCATCACAGACGCACTGGAACGCAGCGATTCGGATGTCCTCGCGGTGTTCGAAGTCGGCCCGCCCCTGCTGGACCATCTGCAGCGGGGGCCCGGGCAGCAGTACGGCTACATGGCGGCCCGTCCCGGACCGGGGCCGTTCGGAGTCGCTCTGCTTGCCAGAAGGCCGCTCACCGATGTCCGGGCGTTCGGCGACAATCGTTCAGGAGGATCACTGCTGGCGACGGTCCGCATCGGAGACCGTCTCTGCCGCATCGCGGCTGTGCATCCGATTTCTCCGATGTCGCCGCGTCGGTTTCGAGACCGCCAGAAGCATCTGCATCAGATCGTCCGTCATCTGACGCAGTGGCGCCGTGAACATGAAGAGGGCGCCGTCGTGATGATCGGCGACTTCAACCTCACGCCGTGGTCTCCGAATTTCTGCGACCTGGTCCGGGCCAGCGGGCTGAAGCACGTTGTCGTCGATTCGGGATACGAACCGACCTGGCAGCCCGTGCCGGGGCTGCTGTTCGGGCTGGTCATCGATCACTGTCTGGTTTCCGATGACCTGACGGTGGTGGCTTCACGCATTGGTCCGGCCTTCGGATCGGATCACCGACCGCTTTCAGTCGAACTGTCCCTGCCCCGCCGGTCCCGAATCCTGCACCCGTTATTCAGCAGCACCCCTCGAGACGGGACAGCCGGATTCCGATGAACGCCGCCCGCTGCCGAAACGAAATCGTTTGTTCGAGAGCTGCAGGCGGAGTGTGTTTCGGACCGACAGAATTGCTGAGGATGCGGTTCCAGGAAATTGGATAACCCAGCACGTTTTCTGAATGGCGCTGCCTTCCTGCAGGTTTCTCTTTGTCAGTGAGCTGCAGATCATTCCGGACAGGGGAACGGGGGTTCGAAAACACGCCGCATGGTCCAATGGAGCATTATGCTCCGTTGCTGCGGAAACGCGTGCGGAGGGCATCCAGGAAGACGGCGGCGACGATCACGCAGCCGGTGATGATCTGTTTGCTGGCGTCCGACACGCCCAGATGGGCCAGGCCCGTCTGCAGCACGGCGATGATCAGGACGCCGAAGAACGATCCGATCACACTGCCGCGTCCTCCCATCAGGCTGGTGCCGCCGATCACACACGCCGCAATGGCAGCCAGTTCCAGTCCCACGGCAGCATTCGGATCGACGGTGGACAGACGAGCGGTCTGAGCCAGTCCGGCCAGGCCGCACAGAATGCCGCTGATGACGAAAACGCTCACCAGGACCGGCCACGATCGGATTCCCGACAGACGGACTGTTTCTTCACTGGTTCCGATCGCCACGCAGTAACGGCCGAAGACGGTCTGTGTGAGCAGAAACTGCCCGGCCAGCACGGTGCCGACCGCCAGCAGAAAAGCGGGCGATACGGGAATCCCGGACAACGGAACGCCGAACCATTCGACTGAGGATCCCAGGTAGAGACTTTGCGAATCGGTGAGAACCTTGGTGGTGCCGCGGGCGATTTCCAGCATCCCCAGAGTGACGATGAACGACGGGATGCGGAACGCGGCGGACACGACTCCGTTCCACAGTCCGCACAGAGACCCCGAAAACAGACTCACGGGCACGGCGGCCCAGAGCGGCCACCGGAAATCCGTCATGAGAACTCCCAGAACGGCCGATGCCAGGGCCAGTTGAGAGCCCACCGACAGATCGATTCCGCCGCAGATCAGAACCAGTGTCATTCCGACGGCGATGAACGTCAGGTCCGGAATCTGGTTGGCGATCGAAATCATCGTGGAGCGGCGCAGAAAATTGTCGCTGGTCAGTCCGAAGACCAGCAGCAGAACGACAACGACTCCCAGAAGACCGCCGTACTGCACGGCTGCGCGTTTCCATGCCTGTCCGGTCATTCGGAATGGTCTCCTTCAGAACACAGGTCGCCCGAGGGCCGTGTGCGGGCACCGTATTCGGAAAAGGCCGCCTGCATGATCTGTTCCCGCGACCAGTTCGGGCGTTCGAACACCGCTGCCAGCCGACCGGCAGACAGGACGGCGATGCGGTCGCAGTGATCGAGCAGTTCATCGGTGTCGCTGCTGACCATGAGAATCGCGCAGCCGTTCTGCGCCAGCGAGGCGATGAGGTCATGAATCCGGCGACGGGCCGCCACATCGATCCCCCGTGTCGGTTCATCGAACAGCAGAATATCGCTGTTCCGCAGCAGCCACCGGGCAACCACCACCTTCTGCTGGTTGCCGCCGCTGAGCGTCCGGACGGGCTGTTCGGTGTCGGTGCAGCGGATGTCTGTCTGCACTGTCATCCTCTTTACAGCGGCCGCTTCGTCCGTTCGACGTACCATTCCGAATGAGCTGAACGACCGGAGCGTACTGAGTGTCATGTTCGCCCGAATCGATTCGCTCAGCAGCAGCCCGCTGTGCCGCCGGTCTTCGGGAACCAGTCCCATCCCGGCCGCGGCCGCTTCGGCGGGATGCCCGAACGGCGCGTCCGATGTGCGTCCCTCAACCTGAACCCGCCCGGCCGAAGCGGTCTCCGCGCCGAACAGAGCCTGCAGCAGTTCCGTCCGTCCGGATCCCACAAGACCGGCAATGCCCAGACGTTCTCCCCGGTTTACGGTCAGCGACACATTCTGTACGGGACCGGACGACAGACCGCTGATGCGCAGAGCCGTGCGGGACTGCCGCCAGGAAACAAACGGGCGGCCGGCCGCCGATTCCGCCTCTCCGGTCATGCGGCGCACCAGTTCTGCATCAGACAACTGTCCCGAATTCCAGACGCCCACATCCCGGCCGTCTCTCAGGATGGTGATGCGGTCGGCCAGGGAGCGGATTTCATCCAGACGGTGACTGATGTAGATGATTGCCGTTCCCTGCTGTTTCAGGCGGCGCAGCTGATCGAACAGATGCCGAACCTCGGCGGCACTCAAAGCGGCCGTCGGTTCGTCCAGAATCAGCAGCCGGCAGCGGCGCTGCAGTGCGGCCGCGATTTCAATCAGCTGCCGGTGGCCCACACCGATCTCAGACGCCATCGTAGCCGGATCCAGATCGGTCAGACCGACGCGGTTCAGAGCCTGACGGCTGAGTTCCATGAGGCGGCGAGGTCGAATAACGCCCGCCCAGGCCGGAAAACGGCCCAGCATGAGGTTTTCCGCCACGGACAGCGTCGGCAGGATGTTCAGTTCCTGCTGGACGATCTGAACGCCGGCCGCTTCGGCGGCTCGCTTGTCTGCAGGAGCGTAGAGCTTCCCCTGGAACTGCATGGTTCCGGCTGACGGGCGGTCGAGTCCGGAAATGATCCGCACAAGTGTGCTTTTTCCGGCTCCATTGGCCCCCAGCAGCGCATGAATCTGCCCGGCGTTCACGTCCAGATCGACATGTTGCAGGGCACGGACGCGGCCATAGCAGCGTGCGAGTCCTCGTCCGGTCAGCAGGGCAGACGGCTCATTCACGGGGCAACAGTTTCCGCAGTGATCAGATCGACAGGAGTCTCCACATCGTCCGGAATCTCATCCGGATTCTTCAGGATCTTCAAAGCCGCCTCGATGCCGAACACGGCGAGCTGATCGCCGTGCTGGTCGGCCGTGGCCAGAATGCGGCCTTCCTGAATCGCGCTGCGCACCGCGGAAATGTTGTCGAACCCGGCAATCAGGATCTGTCCGGATCGGCCGGCCGCGCGAACCGCCGCCAGGGCTCCCAGAGCCATGCTGTCGTTGGCCGCCAGCAGAGCGGCCAGTTCGGGGTGTTCACTGAGCATGGATGCAGCCACCGTGCTGGCCCGACTCATTTCCCACTCGGCCGACTGACTGTCGACGATTTCCATCCCGGCCGCCTGCATGGCATCCTGAAATCCCAGAAGACGCTGCCGGGCGTTGTCGGACGTGCGGATCCCTTCCAGAATGGCCACCTGGTCGCCCGGCTGCAGGTGTTCGGCCACGCAGGCTCCCACCGCCCGGGCTCCGGCCCGATTGTCGGGCCCCACAAAAGGAATCCGGACGTTTTCCTGCCGAAGAACGTCGGCATCCAGGCGATTGTCGATGTTGACGACGATCACGCCGGCCTGGCGGGCACGCCGCAGGACCGGCACGAGTGCTTTGGAATCGGCCGGTGCAATGACGATCGCATCGACGCCGGCCGCCGTCATTTCTTCCACCAGGGCCACCTGACGGGCCAGATCGCGTTCATCTTTGATGCCGTTGACGATCAGTTCGTACTCATCGGCATGATCGGCCTGATGCTGTTCTGCTCCTGCAGCCATCGTCGAAAAGAACTCGTTGGCCAGAGATTTCATGATGAGCGCCACGCGGGGCCGCCCGTTCGATGAATCGGCCGGGTTTTCAGAGACGGATGCCGTTTCGCTGCTGTCGCGGCATCCTGGCAGAAACAGCAGAGGAAGAAGAAGGACACCGGCCGCCGGCAGAATTCCCGTGCGTTGCATGTTCATCCTTTCAGAAGGGCATCGATCTCTGTCCGCTGCGGCATCGCCGGCTGGGCTCCCGGTCGTGACGCCGCACAGGCACCCGCCGCGGATGCGAATCGGACCGCGTCGAGAAAGTCGGCTCCTTCCGCCCAGCGCACAGCCAGAGCACCTGCGAATGCGTCTCCGGCGGCCGTCGTGTCGACCGAGTCCACCGGGAACGCTGCATCCTGAACCATGTTCCGGCCGTCGAAGGTCACGGTGCCGCGGTTTCCGCGGGTGATCACCACGCGACGGGCTCCCGCATCGTACAGAGTCTGAGCGGCTTTGCCGGCGGATTCGTCGGAGTCCACCGAAAATCCGCACAGGGCAGCGGCTTCTGATTCGTTCGGGCAGAGGACATCCACATCGAACAGATCTGCCGGAAGCTGTGTGGACACGGGAGCCGGGTCGAAGACGATTCGGACCTCCGCCTGCCGGGCCAGGCGGATCGCCGTGTGAACGGCCGGGAGCGGGATTTCGAGCTGAACAAGGAGCACGTCGGCGGCACGGATGACCGACTGCGCGCTGCGGACGTCGTCTTCCGTCAGGCGGCTGTTGGCTCCCGGGACAACGAGAATCGCATTCTGTCCGGAATGTTCGACAGCCACAACAGCCAGCCCGCTGGCACAGTGCTCTGTTGTCTGAACGGCGCCGCAGTCGATCTGTTCGCGACACAGGTTGTCCATCAGACGCTGCGAAAAGGAATCATCTCCCACACGGCCGATCATCGACACCTTCGCGCCGGCCCGCGCGGCGGCAACAGCCTGGTTGGCCCCCTTGCCCCCGCATACCTCCTGAGATTCCTCCGCCAGGCAGGTTTCGCCGGGACGAGGCAGCGTTCCCGTGCGAACCACAAGATCCATGTTGATGGAACCGACAACCGCGACGGTCGGAGAACAGGAAGCACTCATGGAAACAGCATGGAAATAACCGGACAGGCCGGAGAGGAGAAGCGGGCAGCCGGAACGCCGGCAGCCGGTCAGGGATCGACAGAAACAGTCGCCGCAGGCGGCTGACTGGACAGCAGCACAAGAGCTTCCAGGACGCGGGCTTTCTGAGCGTCTGTGAGAATGAGAAAACGGTCGCGGCCGCCGGCCGTTTCCCGGAACGCCGTTCGCCCGTTGTCTTCCACGGTGACCTGACCGGGAGCACTGAGATCGAAATAATGGTGCCGGGGGCGGACGGCGTGAAGCACGGCTGTCAGGTCCCACGTCGGCCGATTGTGGGGCGGGGGTGAATAAACCGTGTAGGCTTCGGCCAGAGGATGATGGTCCACGTAATCGTAGTCGTGCAGAATGCTCTGATGCGGATACGGCAGAGCCAGGCCGATTTCGTATCCGCTCCAGACGATCGGCGTGGGCCACGTGTCGGCCAGGCGTTTCGCTGAAGGGAGATCCTGGACCACGTTGTATTCGAGATGTTCGACGGGGCGTCCGTCCGGCCCGGGAATCGGCTGAAAGGCGCCCGCCATGATCGACAGCAGACGGACCTTCTGTTTCACAAGAGCCGTCCCGTCCAGATCGCTGGACTGGTCGGCCGGAGACGCCAGAAGACCGGCCAGGTTGGTGGAAAATCCGACCTGGACGATCACCACGCTGCCGTCCTCCTGTGCTGCCAGAGTCCGCCTCAGCAGGGCCACCGCATCCGGGGCATCGCGTCCGGATCGAAGATCATGCGGGTACCGATCACGGCCGTTGTCCTGTTTCCGGGCCAGACCGACAAAGCGGCCTGGCTGCGGTGTGATGCCGCTGCGGCAGACACCGACGGGGATGTTCCCTCGACCGTAGAACGTGTTGACACAGTCGGTGAATGCGGCCGCCTGGTCTTCATCCTTTGTAATGGTCACCGCCAGCAGACGGCATTCCCCGCGGGACTGCAGCGCGTGGATCATTCCCAGAGCCAGCACGTCGTCGCAGTCGTTTCCGATGTCCGTATCGAAGATCAGCGGAACGGGATCCGGACGGTCGTCTGCCCGACTGCCGACAGCCAGCGCGCAAAAAAACAGTGCGGCCAGCACGATCCGCTTCATGACAGCCATCATGGACGGTCCTGAAAGAACAGCCGGCCCGGGATGAACAGAATCACCGATGGCAGTGCGGGCCGGGCGCCGACGGCCAAAGGAAAACAATGGGCGATGAGGGACTCGAACCCCCGACTTCTTCCTTGTAAGGGAAGCACTCTGGCCAACTGAGTTAATCGCCCGTTCGGCATTGCGGGAGATCGCCGCGGAGGCGGGAGTATCGTGGGGAACAGAAGGCTTTTCAAGCGCGGACCCCGGGCCGCTTCCCCCGCTTCACCGGCCCGCGCCGACAACGGACCGTGATGAAAATGCGGCGGAACCGGGTGTCTGCCGCACCCGGAACCTGCGGACCGGCCATCCGGACCGTGGTTTCATCCGGTTCCGTACGGGACTCATTATCCGGCAGGCATCAGCGTCCGGTGTTCGAGTGCCAGACGCTGTCAGCAGCGAGAAAGGAGCAGCCGGAACGGCCGACGCGAATCCAGAGATCTGACACCGGGCGGAATTCCGGCTTGTTCTGATCCGGGATTGAGCAGACAATGCAGCGCATCAGGGCCGGACGTACGCATCCGGCATTCATCCGCCCGAAAGAACGACTGTGCTGCCAGCGTTCGGACGGGGTCCTGTGTCCAGAAAGGAGGTGATCCGGTGAACGATTCCTGTAGTACCATTCGAGGTGGCAGGGCTGTGTGACAGTCGGCGGGCTGTCGCGCCGACAGCCACCATCTCCGATCGGATCACCATTCGATCGACATTCCGCGGCTCAGGTCGGTCTTTGCCGGCCTGAGCCGTCCTTTATGCGGTCGCCCCGTGTTTGCAGCGGTCCGGTGTGAATCGGACCGATCGCATGTTCTGAATCGTTTCGAATGATCTGACCAGAATGGCCGTTCTGGAGGGCCAGGATACACATGCATAGGAAGGTTTCTGACAGGTGGAGGATGGTTCTGGTTCTGCTGGCCGGTCTGGGCGCTGCGGCTGCCGGCTGCGGGCCGGCGGATCAGGAGACCGCGTCCCGGCGGACCCTCCCGGCAGGCCCGAACGAAACAGCAGATGTCCATCGAGATGACTCATCGGAACCGGCCGCGGTTCCTGAACCGTCTCTGGCCATGGGGACCTGGGACGATGTCACCGCGTTTGTCGAAGCGAATCGCGGCCGCATCGTGGTCGTGGATATCTGGTCCACATCATGTCTGCCCTGTGTGCGTGAACTGCCGCATCTGGCCACACTGCAGAAGCTCGACAGCGAGCGCATCGCCTGCCTGGCGTTCGACGTGGACTACACCGGAAGCAGGGAACGGCCTCCGGAATCCTTTCGAGATCGGGTGGAGACGGTTCTGGAGAAAGTTCAGGCCTGCTATCCTGTGATTCTGAGCGTGACGCCGGCAGACGAGGTGTTCCGCCGTCTGGAACTTCCGTCGATTCCGGCTGTCTGCGTGTACGGTCCCGATGGCCGTCTGGTGCAGCGATTCGATGCCTCTCTGTACGACCCGGACAGCGATCGAGAAGAAGCTTTTACGTATGAGGACGACATCATTCCACTCGTCCAGAATCTGCTCAGCCGCCCGCCGGACTGATGTTTCCGGGACAGGCAGCGGTGTCGGAACGTCCTGGAATGCATGTCGCGATGTCCTGGTCCCGGAGACGGCTCCATGCCCCTGACGACTGCCGGACGGACAGAACTGTACTACGAACAAAGCGGACCGGCGGATGGACCGCCGGTGCTGATGATCATGGGCCTGGCGTCTCAACTGACGGCCTGGCCTCCCCGTCTGGTCCGGCGACTCAATGAGGCCGGGCTGCGGACCGTTTTGTTCGACAATCGAGACGTGGGACTGTCTCAGAAAATGACGGGGCAGCGGGCTCCGCACCCCCTGCTGCAGACGCTTCTGCGCCGCATCGGAATCCGCGGGCTGGCTCCGTACGGACTTCCGGATCTGGCGGACGATGCCGACAGCCTGCTGACGGCTCTGGACATTCCGCAGGCTCATGTGGTGGGTGCTTCCATGGGCGGTATGATCGCTCAGATTCTCACCGCATCCCGGCCGGAACGGGTGATCAGTCTGACGGCACTGATGACTTCCACCAACGGTCGCCATCTTCGCGGTCCGCGGCGAGATGTGGCGCGGCTTCTGTTTCGCCCGCGACCGGCCCGCACCCGGGAACAGATCATCGATTCGGCCATGCAGATCTGGACACGGATCAGCACTCAGCACGGTGGACTGTCGGACCGGGAACTGCGGCACCTGATCACGGCCGCTGTCGATCGTTCTCATGATCCGGCCGGACAGAAGCGTCAGCTGGCCGCCATCATCGAAACCGGCGATCTGCGGCGCTGGACACGGAAAATCCGTCAGCCGACGCTCGTCATCCACGGTGATGCGGATCCGCTGGTGCGGGTGGAAGGGGGACGGGATGTGGCCGTCTGTATTCCGAAATCCCGTCTGGAGATCATTCCCGGAATGGGGCACGATCTGCCGCCGGTTCATGTCGATCGAATCGCCGATCTCATTGCGGAACACGTTCAGGCAGCGCACCAGCGCCGTTCGGTCGGCGTGTGACCGATGGACTGAAAGCTGCCGAACAGGTCAGCCGTCCGATTGTGTACGAAACTGCAGCAGCTCATCCGCCACCCCGGTCAGTCGCCGACGACACAGATCGAACACCGGGAAGACATCCGTGCCGCAGGGGGCCAGGCCGACGCGGGACAGAACCTGATTGATGCGATACAGGAAACGGGCGTTGTCCGCATAGTCGTACAGAAACCGGATGGTGCCGAAAAGGCGAATGAATTCCGCCAGCCGCTGCGGCGGCTGACGCAGCACGGGAGTGATCGTCTGCTGAATCCAGTCCGGATCGACTGCTGCGAGAGTCTCGTAATAATCTGCCAGAAGGCCCGGGCGCCGGCGTTCCAGTTCGTTGTCCAGCAGCATTTCCGGAACGACATGGCCCAGCAGTGCAGGGCGATGGTCGTGGGTGCCGGGCATCAGGTCGCGGAATGCGGCAGTGATTCGGGCGCTGAGCGTCTGGAAGGCGATTCCCGTGTGGAAGGCTGCGTCATCCTTCTGGTGCCGAAGGATGCCTTCGAGCAGGCGGCGTCCGGGGTCATCGCTGACCGTCTGCAGAGCCTGCTGCAGCGGCCCTGGGCGAATTCGGATGCGGGGGGCGGCCACGCGCAGCCAGTCCGGCAAAGCCGTTCCGGCTGTGAACGGCGGATCATCCAGAAAAGGGCAGCCGTGTGCCAGATAATTCATGAATTCCTCCGACTGTCCGATCCGCAGAACGCGTCCGGTCTGGTAACCTGGCCGGGAACCCCGTCCGGGATTCTGCCTGCCTGTGTCTGTCCTGCTTCGGTCTGGAATTCATGCATTCTGTGATGCCCGACGATCATCGGCACGCCCGCGGAGAACGTTTTCTGCAGAGACCGGGAGGTCTGGCAGTCGCTTTCTTCACCGTGTCGCTGGGCCTGCTGACGATTGCCGGCCTGATCAGCCGGATGGCCGTGTTCCTGTCGTCCGGCACGTCCGCAGGCAGGCCGATGGTGTTTCTGTCTTTCGGGGTGAGCACCATTCTGCTGGCGCTGGGAAGTCTGTGTCTGGTCCGGGCTTCGGTCTTTGTGCGATGGGAAAAGCAGCAGCCGTTTCGCCGCAGCCTGTTTCTGGCCGTGCTGGCCGGAACCGGTTTTCTGAGCGTCCAGTCATTCGGGCTGACGATGCTGCTGCGTCACATGCCGATGTCCGGTCCGTCGGCCATCCCGCAGGCGGCGTTCGTATTCATTGCCCTGCATGCCGTGCACATGGTCGTGGCTCTGCTGTTTGTCGTCTGGGTGTTTCTGAAAGCACTGACGGATCGCTATGACCATGAGTATTTCTGGGGAGTCACGTTCTGCGGATGGTTCTGGCACGGACTGGGAATCGTGTGGATCGTGCTGATGGGGCTGTTCACCATTGCTGCCAGCGCCACGATGCCGCCTCCCTGAAACGGCCCTCTGCCGCGGGAGCGTCGTTCGTGCAGACGGGGCCGCCAGGCCGTCACTCAGTCAGAGACAGAACTCCGGTGCTGTCGCCCAGCGACTCCAGATCCGCTCCCATCCGCTGACTCATCGCCAGAAACAGATTGTTCAGAGGGGTTTCTTCCTGGTACCGCACGTGGCGGCCGGTATCGATCGTGCCGCCTCCCCGGCCGGCCAGCAGAATGGGCAGATTTTCATGGCGATGCCGATTTCCGTCGGAAATGGCACTGCCGTAGAGAATCATGGAATGATCCAGAACAGTGCTGTCCTTTTCGGGCATGGATTTCAGGCGTTTCAGGAACCAGGCGAACTGTTCGACCAGATAGCGGTCGATGCGCCGCAGCGCCGCGATTTTGTCTTCCTGATCGCGGTGATGGGACAGGCTGTGATGGCCGTCCTTCACATCCACATCCGGATAGGTGCGATCGGATCCTCCGTTCCCCAGCATGAAGGAACAGACCCGCGTGGAATCTGTCCGGAATGCCAGAGCCATGATTTCGTACATGAGCCGGACATGGGTCTGAAACTCTCCCGGAATATTTTCCGGCAGTTCGGTGTCCGGAACATCGGGAGGCACGAATCGGGCGGCCCGTTCGATCTGCTGTTCGACTTCCCGCACGCTTTGGAAATATTCATCCAGCCGCGCACGGTCGCTTCCGCCGGCCCGCCGTCGCAGCTGTTGTGCATCGGCGGCGACGAAATCGAGCACGCTTTTTCGGGCTGCATCGCGCCGCTTCTGTTCTTTGGAGTTTTCCCGAATGCCGAACAGGCGATTGAATGCCAGGCGGGGATGCACTTCTTTGGCGGCCGGTGTGGATGGTCCTTTCCAGCTGATGTTGCTGGAATACGCACAACTGTAGCCCGAATCGCAGTTGCCTGCCTGGCGACCGTCTTCCAGCCCCAGTTCCATGGACGACAGCCGGGTGCAGTCCCCGATGCGGGCGGCGATGGCCTGATCGATCGACGTGCCCACAAACAGGTCGGCGCCGGATGTCTTCCGCGGCTGAGCTCCGGTCAGAAATGCACTCGTGTTCCGTGCGTGATCGCCGGGACCGTCGCCGTTGGCCCGGGCATGATGCTGGGCCAGTCCGGACAGAATGAGAATGTCCTGAGAAAACTCCTGAAGCGGTTCCATCGTGGGGCCCAGGCGGAATGCACGGCCTTCACCCTGCGGCTGCCAGTCATCGACGATGACGCCGTTCGGGAAAAAAATGAAGGCAGACCGAACGGGCGGGGCCGTCAGTTCGGCGCTCGCGGCTGCGACCGGTTCCATGATGTCCAGCAGCGGCAACGCCAGGCCGGTTCCGATGCCCCGCAGGGTCGTGCGGCGAGTGATTCTGAAACGGTGCATAGCTGGGTTCCTCATTCGAGCAGCGACTGTCGGGCTGTGCGTTCCTGTGACGGGCCTTTCGGAAACGTCTGTTCCGGGCGGCCGCGTTTTCGAAACGGATCCGAAAGAACAACCGCTTCGACAAGAGACGAAAAACGGTATCCATTCTGTTTCATGTGATGCAGACAGTCACGCAGGACGCATTCATCGGAATGAATGAGTCCGCGGCCTGTGGCATAGACGAGCAGTTTTCCGGCCAGAGTCTTCAAAAACATGTCTCGACGCTCTGTCGCAAGAATCTCCAGCAGTTCTTCGGTCCCGGAAAAAGTTCGCCCGTTCGGCAGGGCTCCGGACGCATCGATCGGATGTCCCTGGTCGGAATCCCGCCAGCGTCCGATGGCGTCGAAGTGCTCCAGTCCCAGCCCCAGCGGATCCATCGTCTGATGACACGACGCACACACCGGATGAGTGCGATGCCGTTCCATCTGTTCCCGAACGGACAGCGCCTCGCCGTTTCCGGCTGCCTGTTCCAGTTCCGGCACACCGGGCGGCGGCGGCGGGGGCGCATCGCCGAAAAGATTCTCCAGAATCCATTTTCCCCGCCGCACGGGGCTGGTGCGCCGGGGGTAGGAAGTCAGCGTCAGAATGGCGCCCTGCGTGAGAACGCCGCGGCGGGGCACCTGGTCCAGCGACACCCGAACAAACTGCTCCCCATCGACTCCATCAAGGCCATAGTGAGCAGCCAGACGTCTGTTGACGAAGGTGAAACGCCCCTGAAGAAGTTCCAGCACGCTCAGATCCTTCAGCATGATATGCCGAAAAAACAGAGTCGTTTCCTGCAGCATGTCCTGACGAAGCTGTTCGTCGAATTCCGGAAAGGTCTCCGCATCCGGCTGCGCTCCGTTCAGCAGACGCAGATTCAGCCACTGTGCGGCGAAACTGTCCACGAACGCCTGGGATCTGTCATCCTGAATCATGCGATGAATCTGCGGAATCAGCACCTGCGGTTCGTGAAGCCGTCCTTCATCGGCCAGGCGAAACAGTTCGTCATCCGGCATGCTGCTCCACAGCAGGTACGACAGCCGGACGGCCAGCTCGTGATCGCTCAGCAGCCGTTCGTCCTGACCGTCGTCCGGATCCTTTTCCACCCGAAACAGGAAATGGGGGGAGACGAGCATGGCCTGGATTCCGGCCGCCACGGCCTGTTCCCACGTGTACTGTTCGCCTTCGTGAAGCTGAACAATGAAGTCTCTGTAACGTCCGGTCTCCTCAGCAGACACCGGACGGCGGAACACGCGCTTCAGCAGAGGCTCCACAATCCGTTCGGCCGCTTCCGAAACGGAGCAGTCCGGTCCCGGTTCCGCACACACGATGCGTCGGTGGCTGTCTGAGCGAACGGGCCGAATGTCTCCATAAGGACCCCGGACAGAGATGTGGCCGATTCCCGGCTGCGGAGCCGGCGCGTCGGCGGCCGCCGGTTCGGTGTTCTGTTCCTGATTGTCCGATCCCGATTCCGATCCCGGATCTCCGCTCTGATCGTTCTCGTCAGAATCCTGTTCGTTGTCGGGAAACCGGAAGGAAACACGATGGCTGCCGCCGGACAGACGGATCCGGCGCCGGTAATGACGGGGAAGTTCGCTCTGCAGCAGTTCCAGTTCGGAAACCGGATCTCCATCGACACAGAGAACACCGGCCACGGATGTTTCCGCCTTCGGCCGCGCGGCCGCATCGAAACCGACGCGGTAGTCTCCGGCGACGGGCACGACCACGGTGAACGACAGTTCTCCGCCGCCTGTCAGCCATCGCAGTCCGCGAGCGTCTTCGAACCCGGCAGCATCCGCCTGGAGAACTGTGGAGTCGAAGTGCCAGGTCCGCGGCACCGAATAATCCGTCGTGTCGATGAGCGTTTCCACGATGCGTTCGGCGGCCGTGAGATACTTTTCCATCAGCAGCGCAGAGACGCTCAGAACACCGCCCATGTTGTCGAAACCTTCTCCCACATCATCAGCCGGAAAATCATCGGCGGGAGTCAGATCGATGCCGAACAGATCTCGCACCGTATTGTTGTATTCCGTGCGGTTCAGACGCCGAATGGTCGGGTGTCCGGGAGGAATGTGCGGCCCGCAGTCGAAGTCGTACAAAGCCTGACTGAGCAGATCGGCCACACGGGCGCTGTCCTGGACGGACGGGCGCTGTTCGATCTCTTCCGGCGGCATCGCACCCACGCGCACCATGTTGAGAACCCGCAGCCATTTTTTGCGTTCCGCAGACAGGTCGTCCGGTGCGACCGGTTCATCCAGAACGATGCCGCCGGCCGCATCGGAACGGCTGTGACAGTCGATGCAGTACCGGCCGAAATAGGCCGACAGTTCGGAACGGAATGCATCGGCAGGCGGAACGTCCGCAGCGACCGGCGCCGCGGAAACGGCCAGCAGGCAGACGGCGATCTGAAAAAACGCGACCTGTTTCACGAAGACACCAGGACACCCGCGGTTCGGCAGAGAACCGGAAATCAGGAAGGAGGAACGGAGCGTTCCGCGGAACGTTTCGGAGGGACCCGTATGGTACGAGCGGGCGGAATCTGCGTCCAGCAAAACCAGCGGACGCCGCTGACAGGCAGGCGCATCACGCGGCGGGGGTCATTCGTGCTGGAAAAACGGACGCATTCCCGGAGACGCGGGCACTGCCGGTGCAGCCGCCTCGGCGAGCTGCCTTTCCGTGGATGAATCGAGCAGGCGGTCTCCCATGACCATGCCGTAAATCGAATACAGAGTCGGGACGAGTATGAGCACCAGGATGGTGGCCAGAGACAGGCCGAAGCAGAGACTGACGGCCATGGGGATCACCATCTGGGCCTGGAAGGACCGTTCTGTGAGAATGGGGAGCAGTCCGGCGATGGTCGTCATGGAGGTCAGCAGAACAGGGCGAAACCGCCGCGTGCCGGCTTCCAGAATGGCCTGCTGAACCGGAACGCCCTTTCGAATGCGGGCGTTGATGAAATCGACCAGCACGATGGAATCGTTCACCACGACACCGGTCAGAGCGACCAGGCCCAGCATGCTGAACAGGGTCAGAGGGATTCCCATGATCGCATGTCCCCAGATGGCACCGACAAAGCCGAACGGAATGACGCCCATGACGATCGCCGGCTGAATGTATGAGGTGAACTGGATGGTCAGCAGCACGTACATGACGATCAGGGCGATGGCCATGCCCCGGAAGAGGCTGCCGATGGATTCCCGCCTCTGTTCTTCCCGTCCTTCCCAGCGGACTGTCAGCCAGGGGTTTTCGGCAATCTGCTGGTTCAGGAACGATGCTTTCAGATCGCGCACGATGTCCGCGGCATTCCCCTGTCCCTCGATCACATCGGCACTGACGGTGATCGATCGCTTCTGATCGATGCGGTTGATTTCGGAATAGCCGCGGACAACGGTCACGCTGGCCAGTTCGGTGATCGGGCGGCGGATCCCGTCTCCGGCATCCACCTGAATCTCATCCAGCCGGGCCAGAGATCGCCGTTCCTGTTCCGGATAACGGACCATCAGCCTGACTTCGTGACGGCCGCGCTGCAGACGCATCACTTCTTCGCCATAGTAGGAGGCCCGTACGGTGCGGGCGATGCGTTCCAGAGGAACTCCCAGAGACACCCCCTGCCGGCGTTCGGTGAGCTGCAGTTCCCACTTGCCGGGCCGGGAATCGTCGTCGACATCGCTGACGCCTTCGTAGGTCCGGAGTTTGCGTTTGGTGATCTCGACGATGTGTTCCAGCTCAGCCATGTACTCAGGCGGTGCCAGCAGTTTGAATTCGATCTCCCGCCCTCCCGGACCTCGGGATTCGGTGCGAAACGTCAGCGATTCGGCACCCGCGATCTCTCCCACTTCGGCGCGCCACAGAGTCAGGATTTCCTGGCTGGTGTGGTCGCGCTGCGTGTTGTCGGCAAGCTGCACCTGAACGTGTCCCACGTGGCCGCCTTCCGCACTGCCGCCGCCGAATGCCCTGTCGTTTCCGGCGGCAGCACCGCTGCCCACGACGCGGTGCACCGTACGGATCAGGGGACGGTCGGCATCGCTGAGCCGGTCGCCCACAGCCAGAATGGCCTGTTCCATCCGCTGCGTGGCGGCATCCGTGATACTCAGCGGGGTCCCGTCCGGAAAGGCGATGTCGGCACTGATCTGCGGGGCATCGACCTTCGGAAAGAACACCTGTTCGACTGTCCCGTTGGTCAGCAGCGTGGCTGTCAGAAGGCCGACGGTGACCGCCGTGCTGAGCGTGATGGCGGGGCTGGCCACAGCCCGCCGGGCAATCGGTTCATACACGCGGCGGATGAACGTATTCAGTGTCCGGATGGTGAACCGATTCAGCCCGGCGGTCAGAAAGAACGGTTCCCTGCGACCGTGCGCCAGATGACAGGGCAGAATGAACGTGCTTTCCAGCAGCGAAATGATCAGCATGGCGATCACAGCAACCGGCATCACGGCGAAGAACTTGCCCATCGTTCCGGTGACGAAAAGCATCGGCATGAAGGCCACGACCGTCGTGGCAATGGACATGCCCACGGACGGAACCACTTCCAGAGTTCCGTCGACCGCCGCCCGGATAAACGGTTTTCCGGCTTCCCGGTGCGCATAGATGTTTTCACCGATCACGATGGCATCATCGACCACGATGCCCAGAGCGATCAGGAACGCGAACAGCGAGAGCATGTTGAGCGTGTGGTCCAGGTACAGCAGGACCGCGCAGGCTCCCAGCAGCGAAATGGGAATGCCCATGGACACCCAGAAGGCCAGCCGGAATTCCAGAAACAAAGCCAGCACAATGAACACGAGTATCAGTCCCTGCACTCCGTTGCGCCGCAGAAGATCCAGCCGGTCGCGGACATTCACGGAGGAATCTCCCCAGATGACGAATTCGTAACCGGGGGGCGGCGGTGTCTGTTCGACGTACTGCCGGACGGAGGCCGTCATCGCCAGAAGATCCTCTCGTTTGCCGGCGCTGATCCTGATGGCCAGGCCGGGACGGCCGTTGATTCGACTGATCGACTCGCTGTCTGCAAATTCATCGCGCACCGTTCCCAGATCGCCTACTGTGAGCACGACGCCGTCCGGATCGGTCAGGATCGGTATCCGGGCGATTTCTTCTCCGCGAATCCGCCGCCCCTTGCCCCGAACCAGAAACGTGCTGGCCGGCGTGCGGATGCTGCCGCCCGGCAGTTCCACGTTCCGTTCACGCAGGCTTTGGGCGACGCTGCTGAGCGTGAGGCCGTACTGGCGGAGCGTCCGTTCGGGGATTTCCACATCGATCTGATACGCGGGAGCACCCACGATGCTGGCCACGGAGATTTCCGGAATGAGCAGAAGGTCGTCACGCACTTTTTCGGTCACCTGACGCAGCCTGCGATCGGCGTCCGGACCGGATTCTGTTCGGGTCGCCACGACCCCCACCGTGATGGCCGGGTAGCGAAACGTCACCTGCTGCACTTCCGGTTCTTCCGCCAGATCCGGAAAGCTGGGGATGCGGTCGATTTCCGACTGGATCTCGCTGAGCACCTTCTGGACGCTCGGAACGTCCGCCCGGACCTCGATGATCACATTGCCGACGCCCTCTTTGGCAACAGACGTGATCTTCTTGATTCCTTCCACGGACCGGATGGCTTCTTCGATCTTCTGACAGATCCCCGTCTCCACTTCTTCGGGGCTGGCCCCCGGGTAAGGGACGCCGACGAGAATGAGTTCCAGATCGAACTGAGGAAACTCCTCCCGGCGCAGCGAGAATCCGGCGGTGATTCCCACGACGATCACCGCCACCATGATCGTATTCATGGCAGGCGTCTGACGAATCGCCCAGGCAATGAGTCGTCTCACGGAGCCGTCTCCACACGCACTTCCATTCCGTCCGTGGCGACCACCAGAGGAGACACGATCACCTGATCGTTTTCGGTGAGATCGGTTTCATCGGTCCGCACCAGCACATGGTCCTCGGTCGAATGAGCCAGACGGACCGGCCGCACCTGCAGATGACCGTCCCGCACCACCCAGACCCGACCGCCCGGACGGACAGCCTCCACGGGAAGCTCCAGCAGAGGCACCACCGGTTCCACAGGAACACGCACTGTCACGTACATTCCGGAAAGCAGCGACGGGGCGACCAGAAGGCGTCCTCCCTGACTGTCACGCAGTTCGTAGTCCGATGGTTCCGACACGATGACCCGGCAGGGAAATGTGCGCGTGTCCCGATCCATGCCGGTTCCTTCGAACCGCGACAGTTCCCCGTCCCAGATGACTTCCGTCCCCTCGAAGGAATAGGCCACTTCGCAGGGGATCGGACGGGCCAGCGGCTCTTCCAGAGGCGTTCCGCTTTCGCGGGCGGCCTGAGCGGATTTCTGGAGAATCCATGCCAGTTCCCGGGGCGTCATGCTGCAGGTGACTTCGATTCGGCTGGAATCGCTGATGTGCACCAGAGCCTGCCCGTCCGTGACGTAGTCGCCTTCTTCGACCAGGTCGTCCACGATCCGGCCGGTGACCGGAGCCCGCACGGTGCAGCGCCGCATGTTGACGCGGGCCTGTTCGAGCTGGGCTGTCACGAGTTTTCGACTGACACGCTTCTGACGCAGCATCTGTTCAAGAGACCGTCGGTTGTTCCGCAGCGTCTGCAGCGCATTGCGGGCAGTCAGTTCCTGGCGGGCAGCCGTGTCGGCTTCGGACTGAGCGGCCGAGCCCTGATCAAGTGCCCGTTTGATTCTCAGATACTGCCGGTGCTGCAGTTCCCACTCCTGTTCGGCCAGCTGAATCAGTTCATCCGTGTTTCGGATGTCCACTTCAACACCGCGAATCTCTTCTTCGGTCTGGTCGAGCTGAGCTTCCAGACGCTGGATTTCCAGAGCGTAGGTGGTGGGATCGATCTCGAACAGAATGTCGCCCTTTTCCACCCGCATGCCGTTGCGCGTCTGCGGCATGCGGCGAAGAATCTGCCCGCGCACCTGAGCACCCACCGTGATGACCCGCCAGGCATTCGCATCGCCGTCCAGTTCGATGACCACAGGACGCGTGTACGCCGCGACCGGTGCCGTCCGCACCAGCGGGCGCGGGTCCACGCGCTGTTCATCCTGAGGGACTTCCGGAGGCTTTCCGAACAGCAGGTAGCCGCCGATACCCACCCCCAGAATGAAAAGACCTGCTGCCGTGTTCAGCAGAATACGCACGTTCTCTCTCCTCACTTTGGGAGTCCCGCCCGGTCCTTTGATTCACCGGACCATGGTGGTGGAGCCGCCGCGCCCGTCAGCATGCCGGCTGCAGCGGCTTCGTCTTCCGGCGGCTGGTCGGTCCTGAGGCCATTGATGATCAGATCGACGACGGCATCCACGTAAGAAGCCGATGAGTGCCCCGTGGGATGACGTCCCAGAAAACGAGTCAGCATCGCCGGACCGTGCAGGGCACACAGAACCGTCAGTGCCGCAACCTGACAGTCCGTGACGCGAATGAGTCCCCGCCGGGCGGCCCGTTCGAACCAGCCGGCCACGATCCGGATGTTGCGCAGCGGCGGCAGTTCCCGATACCGGCCCTCCAGATCCTTCGGACTGAAACCGGCGAACTGCAAAACCGACATGCGGCGGGCGATGTCCAGGTAATACTCGGCCAGCCGCTCGACGATTTCAGAAAGCTGAACGGTCAGGGGCCGGTCGTCCGGACCGGATTCCACCAGAGACGTCCAGGACGCGGTTTCCGGAGGCAGCACGGAAGCCAGCAGCAGTTCCCGCTTTGTACGGAACCGTTTGAGCAGCGCCTGAGCGGACACGCCGAGTTCACTGGCGATCGTTTCCGTCGACACACCGGGACCATGCTCCAGAAAACACCGACAGGCGGTTTTCAGGATCTGGTCGTCCGAAATTGTCTGGGGCCGCGCCACCGGTGCCGTCTCCCGTCCCAGGATGTTAGTTGTTGCCGGACAACTAATTCTAAGAACAGGGCGATCCGCGAACGCAGGCCGTTTTTCGTTGCCGCGAAATTTCCGGAAATTCGGAAGCGCAGCAGGCACGCGGTCACAGCCGCCTGTCCAGAGCGGCCGATGTCAGGCCGACTACCGCCCCGAAGAATCTGCAGAGAAAGAATCTGCAGAGAAAACAGGAGAACGATTCGAACCACATTTCCGGGCGGTTCAGATGCGAGCGGCCAGACGGTCGGCCAGCCGCTTCAGAGCGGGGCTCACATCGTGAGGATCCAGGTGGACGTTCAGCAGGGAAAAGCTGTCTGTGCAGTCCCGGGCGGCCTGCAGAGCCGCTTCCAGTTCGTCCTCGGTGCGGACGTCGAAGCCGCTGCCGCCTCCAAACAGTTCCGGCAGACGATGATAGTGCCAGTTCGGAATGTCGTTGAACGGGCCTTCCTGAATGAACCGTTCCGTCGTGTAGCCTTTGTTGTTGAGCACGATGACGATGGGGTTGAACCCGAGATTCAGGCCGGTGGACAGTTCCTGAAACGTCATCTGGAACGCGCCGTCTCCCACCAGGACCACCGGCCGCAGCGATGCGTCCGCGACCTGAACACCGAGTGCGGCGGGGATGGCGAATCCCATCGACGTGTAGTAGGCCGTGCTCAGAAACTCCGTGTGCTGGCTGATCGTCAGGTCCGACGCTGCGAACAGGGCATCCCCCGTGTCGGCCACGATGACCGTGTGATCATCCAGCAGTCCGTCGATGCGATCGAACAGGCGGGCGATGGTCACGGGACGTCCGGGTTCCGCACGGAAGGCCGGCGGATCGGGCCGTTCCACCGCAGGCAGAACGGCCTTCACCTGCAGCGACATGGAAGACAGGTCGCGGACGAAATCCGTAAACAGCACGTCGTGGTAGTGGTGGTGAGCGATGCGCAGTTTTTCGCTGGTGGCGTAAATGCAGCGTTCCGGGCGCAGCCGGGCGGTGAAGATGCCCAGATTGATGTCCGTCATGAAGGCTCCCAGCACAATGACGCAGTCGCTGTCTTCCACGAAACAGCGTACATCGTCGCGTCCCATGGCTCCTTCGTAGACACCCAGGTGCAGAGGGTGTTTTTCGCTGATGACGGACTTGCCCAGCAGCGTGGTGCAGAAAGGGATGGAATGGGTTTCCGCGAACCGCAGCACTTCGCGGCGCAGGTTGAACCGATGCACCTCCACGCCGGCCAGAATGACGGGCTGGCGAGCGGCCTGGATCATTCGGGCCGCTTCGTCCAGCGATGCTTTCAGCGCCGCCGGATCGCTCACGGGACTGTCCGTGACCGGAACGTGCGGCACCAGCGACGGGGTCTGAACACGGTCCCGGGGCAGTTCCAGATAAACCGGTCTCTGAAAACGCAGAGCCGCTTCCAGGCAGCGATCGATCTCCCGGAAGGCCGTGAGACCATCGTCCAGAGAGGCCGATGCCACGGTGATTTTTTCGAAGACTTCCCGTTGAGTGGAAAAGTCGCGCACACGGTGGTGCAGCAGCGGATCGGACTGACGTTCTTCGATTCCCGGTGCTCCGCTGATCACGATCACGGGAGACTTTTCCGCATAGGCTCCGGCGATCGAATTGCACAGACTCAGTCCCCCCACACAGTACGTCACACAGACGGCTCCGACGCCGTGCACCCGGGCATACGCATCGGCCGCATAGCCGGCCGAATCTTCCCGCGTTGTCCCGATCACCCGAATCGGGCTGGCTTCGAGCATGCTGTAGAACTGGAGCACGAAATCGCCCGGAATGCCGAACAGGTCCCGGACCCCATAGTGCTGCAGGCGTTCAATCAGATACTGTCCGATCGTCCGATTCGCCGTCCCGCCTGAGCCGTCCGCTTCGGAATGCACGACCGAATCTGAGTCTGAATCGGCTCGAATCGTTTCGCCTTCTGATGACGACATTTCCCTGGCTCCTGCCGCAGTCCGGTTCGCCTTCCTTTGTCATTGTCGCGGGCATCCTGCCGCGGTCAACGCCGGCGAACCGGCCGCACCGGTGGCAGGCCGAACAGCCGATCGCCGGTCTTCGTGCGATTCCGATCAACCCGAAAGAAACGGCGTGCCGTCGGTCGCCGGGGCGGGAACCGGAGCGAACATTCACCGAATCCGCTGAAACGGCGACGGGAACGGTCTGCCCGAGACCGCCTCATGCGGCGTCTTCAGCGGATTCCTGCGGCGAACTGTTCAGCGGCGAATCCGGCCGTCTGTGTGAGGGATGCCGATCCACGCGGGACGCTGCGGCTGTGTGACCAGGCGTCCGGATCGTGCTGTGCGGACGGACCGTGTCCAGCCGGTCAGACGAATCCGGTGCATGCCGTCGCCGGAACGCGAACGGGATTCCTCCCGGGACAACAGGCCGCGCCGCAGCCAGGCTCCCCGGGTGCTGTCCGGCGCCGGCAGAAACACGTCGCTGTCGGAATCGGCATCGCCAGACGCCGGTTCGGCCGTGTCTTCCGGCAGCGGTTCATCGACCGGCGGCCGGTTGGCATCGCGGAACAGGTCGTCGTCGGCATCCAGATCGGGATCCGTTCTGTCGAATGCGGAGGGATCCGAGCGGAACGAATCGTCGTCAAAGGGTTCAGATTCATTGTCAGCATCGTTTCCGAACCGGCTGCCGCGATCCCGATCCAGAAAATCGGGGCGTTCCGGTTCGGAGTCCATATCCAGACCGTCCGGGTCGGCCGGTTCGGCATCCCGTTCCGGTTCGAAGGCATCGTCCCGTTCGTAATCGTGCCAGCGATCGGACGGCTCTCTGGTCTGTTCCGGTTCCTGGCGATCTTCGCGGCGCTCTCCCGTTCCGTCACGGAAGTGCGGGTCGCGTTCCGGATCGAGTGCCTTGTCTGAACGGACAGGCTGACAGTCGCCGGACGTGCAGCCGGACGAAGAAGAGCATGAGGAAACGCATTCGGACGGACAGCAGTCCGTCGGACCGGCACTGGTTCCGTACGATGCGACGCCGTAGCCGGCGTACCAGGAAACCGGAACCGGACGGTATGCGTAGACCGGGGACGCAGCGTAGTAGTAAGGAGCCGGCTGCCAGGCCACGCCCCATCCGCCGAACCAGGGAACCGGATAGTAACAGAAGGCCATGGCCGCAGACCCGGACACCATCCAGGCAACGGCAGAAAACGCAGTCAGAAAACGCATGCCAACCTCACAGGCAAAAGGCCCACACGAAGAAGTTCGGAAGCCGAACTGCCGCAACGCCCCATGAACGCAATCAGAGACGAGACGGCTCGGCGGCGGCAGCGGTCAGAACACAGGACCACTCAGCCCCGAACCCTGCTGCGCTGGCCGACAACGACATTCAGATCGAAACAGACAACGCAGCTTCCCCGTTTTACCGGCCGGTGAATGCTGTTGTCAAATCGCCCCGTCCTGCCCCGGACGGGATTCCTCCGATCACTCGGCCCGGGTGCTTCGCGGCAGCGGTTTTGCCGGACGGAACGCGGCATCCGCTGGACGGGAATCCGATTCGTCGGATATCGTCTCACCGGACACTGGCTGAAGGAACCAGGTGGGAAGATCTGAAGAACATCATCGCGACACGGATACGGAATCTGAGCTGCGGCGGGCGGTGCGGCGGGCTGACGCCGGAACGTTTCTGGTCGAACCGCGTGTGACCCGGCGGGTCGTTCGGGAACTGCACAACTTCGCTCGTCTGTCCGCACGGGTTCCGCACACGGACGTCTGTGTGATTCGATCGGCCGAAGTGCGGCGGCTGACGCATCCGGACGAACTCGGACTGGAATCGTTCGATTCCCTGCCGGATCCGATCGTGCTGATCGCCTTCCCCGAAGAAGACGACACAGAAGAACTGTCTGTTCAGGACCAGCTTGGACTGGTCTGGCGGCGTCTGTTTCACGGAGCGATCGACCGGGCTCTGCAGGCCCTGGTGGACGAAGGGCGTCTGACGCGTGCCCGCATTCAGGCTCACATCGATCACGTCGGCCAGGTGCCGTTCGACGAAGCCCATGCTGTTCTGGCTGCGGAAGGCCGGCTGGTGGATCCGGAATCGCGTATGGAGGCGTTTTTGGAATTCGCAGCCGTGTGGTGGGAATTCATCCGTTTTGCTCCGGACCTGATTTCCACATGGTTTCCGTCGCTGGCAGATCGTGATCCGTCCGGCGTCATACCGCAGATCGATGTGGATCCGGATCTGCTGTACAAGGCCACGCGTCTTTCGGGCGCTCCGGAACCGGACATCACACCGCAGCAGGTTCTCGACGAAGGCCGGCTGAGCGATGTGCGGCGGAGATGGCAGACCAGCGGCACGGTGAAGCCGTCGGAACGGCGGTACGAACGGTTCTTGCGTCGTCACGACCGGGCATTCGAGCGAGGCAATTCCGTGGCCGCCGGTCTGGCCGCTATCCAGGCGGCCGAAGCGGCTCCCACGCCCGCTCAGCGGGAACAGGCTCTGCACACGGCGGAACAGGCCATCCGCGGACTGCTTCGCCGCCTTCAGTCGGCTCTCCAGTTCGACGATGCGGAAACTGACGCGTGGCAGTCGTCGCTGACCGAACTGTTCCACAACTCCACTCACGGTTTCTGGAACGCCGACAAGAAACTGCTTCATGATCTGCAGAAGGTCTGTCTGGACCATGAACGGGTGACGTACCGGGTGGATCTGGTGAAGTGGATCGTGTCCCGCGGACGGCTTCCTCTGAGACGCCCGCTGAAGAACCTGCGGGAAGTGATGATGGCCAAGCATCTGGCCAGCAGTGCGTCCCGGCTGGTGTCCGTGCGCCTTTCCGGAAGCGAACGGGAACAGCTTGCCGAACTGCTCACGGAAGCCGCGGAACTGGCGGAACAGCAGATGCGGCAGCGCATGCGTCCGGCACTGCGTGAAACGCTTCAGACGGTCGGACTGCGTCCGAAGAACGTTCCCGAAGACGTCGCCTTCCACAAGCTCATCGAAGAATCGCTCGACTGCATCGCGCTGCGCGGCTATCTGACAATGGGGTATCTGCGGGATGCCATCAGTCGCAACGACCTGAAGCTGAGTGATCTGACGGATCCGGCGGAGCTGTTTCGGGGGGACCATCTGCTGCGGACCGACGACCGTCTCGATATCGCCATGGACGGTGTGTATCGCCGCGGGGAATTTTACCTGCGGGGACTGCAGCGTGTCAGTTCCCTGGCGTTCGGCACCCGCAGCGGCCGCTTCGCCACGCTGTTTCTCGCGATCCCCTTTGGGGGAGCGCTGATCATTGTCGAAGGCATTTCTCATCTGATCGAACTGTTCGTGCCCCACCGATCCGGCGGCCACGCAGCGAACGCCCCGGAACAGCCGGAAACACAGCCAGCCGGTTCCGTCCCGGGTTCCGAGTCTTTTGATCCTGCACCGGCCGGTCCGGGACAGGCATTCTCCGATTCGCCCGACGCCGTCGGAATCGACAGTCCGTTTTCAGCCCCCGTGTTCACAGCCGTCGGCGGGCCTCCGGCCACCGCCGCCTCTTCAGCTTCTGCAGAACCGCGCAGCCTGAAGGAAATCGTGGGGGAACCGGTTTCGGATGTCGTCGGGCGCGACCACCTGCTCGCTCCGGCAGAACGCTATTCTCTTATTCTGCTGATCGGCCTGCTGGTGATGGCGCTGGTCCACCTGCCGACCGTGCGGGCCGCGGTGACCGCGTCGCTCCAGGTGCTCTGGCAGGTGATTTCCTTTCTGCTGTGGCGTCTGCCCCGCAGCGTTCTGCGGTTTCCGCCGGTGCGCTGGGTGCTGAACAGCCGGGTCGTTTCCCTGCTGCGTCACTGGATCGTCACTCCGGTGCTGCTCACCTGGGCGGGCGGAATCGCCATTCCGAATCTGTGGGGCCTGCAGCCTCTGTCCGTTCCGTGGGCAGTGGTGATCAGTGTTCTTTTGAGCGGTGTGCTCAATTCGCGCCTGGGCCGGGATACGGAAGAGCTGGCGGCCGAATGGATCGGCCATGCGCTGCACCGCCTGCAGGCTCGGGTGGTGATGGCGGCCATCGACTGGATCGCCGATTTCTTCCGATGGACCCTGTCGCTGATCGAACGGTTCATTTACGCCGTCGACGAATGGCTGCGGTTTCACAGTGAAGAATCCTGGCTGTCGATCATCGTCAAGGCCGTGGTCGGCGTGGTGTGGTCCTTTGTCGTGTTTCTGATTCGCATCTATGTGAACCTGCTGATCGAACCGCAGATCAATCCCATCAAACACTTTCCCGTGGTCACCGTGGCCCACAAGATCATTCTGCCGCTGACACCGCTGGTTGTCCGCAGCGGCCGCGGGCTGCTGGAACCGTTCATCGGGCAGGTGCTGGCCGATTCCATCGTGGCCACGACCTGGTTTCTGTTTCCCGGCGTGTTCGGGTTTCTCGTGTGGGAACTGAAGGAAAACTGGCGTCTGTATGCCAGCAATCGGGTGCCGGTGCTGCAGCCGGTCATTGTGGGCAGTCACGGAGAGACCGTCCCGCGGCTGCTGCGTCCCGGATTCCATTCCGGAACGCTGCCGAAGGCGTATGCCCGCCTGCGCCGTCTGGAACGGCAGACGGCATCGTTTCGGCGTTTCAGCCAGAGGCGGGCCTGGCATGGTGTGCTGCATCATGCGGAACGGGATCTGCACCGATTCGTCGAACGGGAACTGGTCCAGCTTCTGCGGCGCTGCCCGGCATGGGCGGACAGCGGGCTGCACTGCAGCCGCATCCAGGTGGCCTGCAACACCATTCGACTGGAACTGACTGCCGAAGACGCACCCGATGCACCGATCCGCATTCTGCTGCAGGAACAGAGCCACTGGATCGTCGCCGCCGTGGAAGATCAGGGATTTTTGCCTGAAGCCGGCAGCGGGCGTCTGCACAGTTTCGATACGGCTCTTCAGGGATTCTACCGCAAGGCCGGCGTCGAACTCGTTCAGGAACAGCTTCGCCGCAGTCTGGTCGGGTCGCATCCGTTCGATGTGGGACGCGACGGGCTGACGATCTGGCCGGAAGGTCAGTACGACCGGGAAATCACGGTGGATCTGTCGCGGCCGCATCAGCTCCGTCCTGCACCGACGCCTCTGGCCATCACCTTCGGCATCGGTGTCGTGTCGGCGGAAAGTGCCGTGTTCGCCCGATCCCGGACCCGCTGGGACGACTGGGTGCAGCTCTGGCACGTCGATCCGTCCGATCCGGACAGCCGCCGGCTGCCCCTGGCCTGTGTGCAGTCGGCTCGTCTGTCGGTTCTGCAGCATCGATCCGGATGACACCCACAGCGGCCGCCACAGCGGCCGCCGGTTTTCCCCTGACAGTCTGTTTCCGGATCGGTTACAAATTCCGGCGGGACGCTCAATTCCGTTTCTGACGTCTCGGACTTCGGTTCTCACCGGTGCGGCGTGTTCATGAGTGTCGATTTTCGTCAACTGGCGCCCTGGCTGGCGTCGCTTTCCGGACGGATGGCCGCGATCATCACGGTCGCGGCGGCCGCGCATCTTCTGGTCTGGCTGGTGCTGTGGATCTGGTATCGCCGGGATCTGCGCGGCATGGCGACCAGTCTGGATGAATTCACGCGCGGACTGCGTTTTCGCAGCGTCCTGGGAAGCAGCATGCCGCTCATTCGGCAGATCGACGCCTTCGTCGCCGACATTCGGGACGTGCTGCGGGATCCGACGCGGCAGGAAGACCGGCAGGCGTGCCTGATGCGTCTGCGGATTCTCGACGAACGGCGCAGCTATCTGGATTCTCTGGCCTTCGAAACGGCCGTCAATGTGACTCGCACGATGACCGAAGCCTATCCTCTGGCCGGTGTTCTGGGCACGATTCTGGCGATTGGTTCGGCGCTGCAGACATCCGCGTCCGTGGACGACACGGCCGCCACCCTGTCGGTCGTGGTGGCGCGTTTCGGCGATGCGATCTGGTCGACGTTTGCGGGGCTGCTGGCGGCCATCGTTCTGATGTTCGTCAGCAGCCTGCTGGAAACGCGGTTCGAACGTCTGGCCCGGAGCCGGCGGCACGTGCAGGATGTTGTGGCGGCGGCCAAGCGAGAACTCGGATTCGTCACAGATCTGACAGCGGAAGATTCCGGCAGCGAAGAACAGGGAGCATCGGACTGATGCGTCTGCGCCGCCGTCTGACATTCCAGCTCACTCCTCTGGTGGACCTGCTGCTGATCGTCATTTTCGCTCAGTTCATGGATGTGCGGCAGACGGCCCGCCTGCAGGCAGAAGCCTCTCAGAAACAACAGCAGGCCCTCGAACGGGAATACGCACGCCTGCGGCAGGAACTCCAGACCGCTCAACAGGCCGCTTCTGCCGCCATCCGGACCCGGCAGCAGGAACTGGCGGAACAGTTTCGAAGTCTTTCCGAACAGCACCGCCAGGTCAGCCGCACGCTGGCGCGAACGCTTCGGCTGCCGGAACGGCTGACCGATCAGGTTGTCCGGCTGCGCCGTCAGGGGCGGTCGGATGAGGCCGGGGATCTGGAACAGGCCGTGCGGGAACTCCGGCAGCGTCTGGAGCAGCGGCCGGAGGATCTTTTTCGTTTTTTCATCCAGTACGATGAAATGGAAAAACACGTGTCCGTGTGGGAACTGCACCTGCTCGAAAACGGCCAGGTGCTGTTCACCGACGGGCACACCGGTCGCCGGATTTCCTTTGCGTCTGCGGAAGAATTCAGCAGGCAGTGCCTGGAAGCGAGCAAGGCCTTTGCGGAACCGCGGCCTCTGACGCTGCTGCTGCTCACCTGGAACGATGCTCAGGCCGGTTTCCGCAGGATGGCAGCCGACGGACTGCCACAGCTGGTCCAGCGTCTGCGAAACGACAGCGGAGGCACCCGCTGGTTCGACTACTCACTGATTGGATTCCGGCCGGCCGGCCCGCTGCTCGATGCCGGGAAAACCGTCCCGTAGGCAGATGGCCGTTCCGCAGCGGGAAATACCGGTCGGAGAAACGGGGAACCTGGCGGGTCGGCCGGCGAATCGGCGGCAGGGGAAGAACGACGTGTGCCGTTGTCCGGTCTGTCGGGTGGCTGGAATCGCCCCGTGTTTGACAGTTCGTTCGGAGAAATGTGTAATCCGTTTTTGTTCCCGCACGGACGGCGCGGAATCCTGCCGCCCGGCCGGGCTGTTCCTCTCACCGGCCACATCTGGTCCGCACGATGCCCCGACCCTGGTCGTTTCGTCCGCATGATCCTGCTGCCATCGGGCGCCTGTCCCGGGCCCTCAAACTGCCTCCCCTGGTAGCGCAGGTACTCGTGGCGCGGGGAATGACCACGGCCCAGGCCGCCAGTGATTTCCTGCGTTCTCCTCTGTCGAAACTGAGAGATCCGTCGCTGCTGCCGGGAATCGACCAGGCAGCCGATCGGATTGTGGAGGCCATGAAATCCGGTCGGCGGATCACGGTCTACGGCGACTACGATGTCGACGGAGTTACCGGAACCAGCATCCTGTGGCACTGTCTGTCTCTGGCCGGTGCCCGGCAGGTGGATTACTACATTCCCTGTCGCATGGAAGAGGGCTACGGTCTGAACCGGGATGCTGTCTGCCAGCTTCATGACGAAGATCCGGACCGTCTTCTGATTTCCGTCGACTGCGGAATTGCCAGCATTGCCGAAGCCGAACTGGCGGCCGAACGCGGTCTGGAACTGATCATCACGGATCACCATCAGATCGGCCCGACCCTGCCGCCTGCAGCGTGTCTGGTGCATCCCCGACTTCCTGGAACCGCCAGCCCCTTCGGCGATCTGTGTGGTGCGGGGGTGGCCTTCAAGCTGGCCTGGGCGGTCTGTCAGCGGCTGGGCGACGGCCGTCGGGCCAGCCCGAAAATGCGGCAGTTTCTCACGTCGGCAGTCGGCCTGGCGGCCATCGGAACGGTCGCGGATGTGGTGCCGCTGATCGATGAGAACCGGGTTCTGGTGAAACACGGTCTGAAATGCGTTCGGGAGGATCCGTCTACGGGACTTCGGGCTCTTCTGAAGGTGGCCGGTCTGGCCGACAAATCTCAGTTTTCTGCAGAAGACATCGGGTTTGCTCTGGCACCACGCATCAATGCGGCCGGACGGCTCGGCCAGGCCCGACTGGCCGTGGAGCTGCTGACCACGTCGGATGCGGAGCGGGCTGTGGTGCTGGCGGAATACCTGGAACAGCTCAACGACAACCGCCGAACGGTGGAACGTCGGGTACTGCGCGATGCCCGCAAACAGATGGAACAGCATCCCGAATGGCTGGAACAGCCCGTGCTCGTCCTGGCCGGGCGCGACTGGCATCCGGGAGTCATCGGTATTGTTGCCAGCCGCATGGCCGAACAGTTCGAAAAGCCGGCGATTCTGATTGCGCTGAAAGATGACGGCAGCGGGCAGGGCAGCGCCCGGTCCTGGGCCGGATTCGACCTGCACGCGGCTCTGGAAGGATGTGCCGACACACTGCTTGCCTTCGGAGGTCACCGGGCCGCGGCGGGCCTGAAGGTGCGCGCGTCGGACGTCGACCGGTTTCGCGATGCCGTGACGGCCTGGGCCGCAGAACATTTCCAGCCGCAGGAATCCGATCTGGCCCTGGACATCGATGCGGAGGTTCTGCTTTCGGAAGTCACACGGCAGGCGGTCCAGGAACTGGATCGTCTGGGACCGTTTGGAGAGCGCAACCCGGCTCCGCGCTTCGCCGCCACCGGCGTGCGTCTGGTGGAACCCCCGCGGACGATGGGCGACGGAGACCGTCATCTGAGTCTGCGGATTCGGCAGAACGGGACGGCTTTGCGTGCCGTGGCTTTCGGCCGGGGAGACTGGGCGGAACAGATTGCCGCGGTGGACGGCCCGCTGTCGGTCAGTTTTGCTCCCGTGATCAATTCGTTTCGGGGACTGAATCGCGTGGAGCTGCGGCTGATCGACTGGAAACCGGCCGGCGATTCGTGATCCGCCGGTCTGACTTTGTTCCTGCCGCCGATTCCCTAGAATCCGCGGCCTGATCGATTCTGACTCAGGGGCGTCCGGTTTCGCTGGAAGCGGACGTTTCGTTCCGGACGGGGACGGTGTTTCAGACGTGTCGGGGAACCCGCAGGAAAATCGGAGACCGGTGTGGCTCGCAGGAAGTCACGAAAAACGAAGTCACAGGGAAAACAGAACGGCGATGCCGGTCTGTTCGACAGGGATCTGTCGAACGTCGGCGACGTGCAGTTCGTTCCCATCAGTGAAGAAACCCGGCGGCGGTATCTGAATTACGCGCTGTCGGTGATCACGTCCCGGGCACTGCCGGATGTGCGCGACGGACTGAAACCCGTCCAGCGGCGGATTCTGTACGTCATGTATCACGGCCTGAATCTGACGGCCGACAGCAAGACCCGCAAATGTGCAAAAATCTGCGGAGACACGACCGGGTCCTACCATCCTCACAGCGGCGATGCGGTCTATGACGCTCTGGTGCGCATGGGGCAGGATTTCACTCTGCGGTATCCGCTGGTCAGCGGCCAGGGGAATTTCGGTTCCATTGTCGGCCTGCGTCAGGCGGCCGATCGCTATACCGAAGCCCGCCTGTCGGCTCTGGCCGAACAGCTCATGAATGAGCTGCGTTATGACACGGTCGACATGCGGCCGACATACGACGCGGCCACGGTGGAACCGGAAGTTCTGCCGGCGCGTTTTCCGGCGCTGCTGATCAATGGTGCTCAGGGCATCGCCGTGGGAATGGCCACCAGCCTGCCGCCCCACAATCTCAGCGAAGTCGTCCGGGCCTGCGTGCATCTGATCGGTCATCCCGATGCCACCGTCGCTCAGCTCATGAAGTTCATCAAAGGCCCCGATTTTCCTTTGGGAGGACGCATTCTGACGGAACGGCGGGAACTGCGCCGGGCCTACGAAACCGGCCGCGGGACCATCCGGATCCGGGGGGAATGGCGTTTCGACCGGGAAGGCCGGCGCGAAGTCCGGGACCGGCTGGTGATCACTTCGATTCCGTACGGTGTGACCAGCGGTTCTCTGCTGAGTGAAATCGGAGACCTCATCGAGTCCCGCCGGCTGCCCCAGCTGACCGAAGTCAACGACGAAACGAGCGAAGAAAACGGTCTGCGTCTTGTGCTGAACATCCGATCGGGCGACGACGCGGAAGCCGTGATGGCCTACCTGTATCGGCACACGGCCCTGGAACAGAATTTCAGTTACAACGCCACGGCCCTGGTTCCGGACGGACGAGGCGGCCTGGTTCCCCGTGTGCTCAGTCTCAGGGAACTGCTGCAGCATTTTCTGGATTTTCGATTCACGACGGTCCGCCGGCGACTGGAATATCAGCTCGAACAGCTCCGCCGACGCATCCATATTCTCGAAGGTTTCGAAATTCTGTTCGACGGTCTGGATGCGGCTCTGCGCATCATTCGCCGCAGTCAGGGGAAAAAAGATGCGGCCGCCCGGCTGATGAAGAAGTTTCCTCTCGATGACATCCAGGCGAATGCCGTTCTCGATCTGGCGCTGTACCGGATTTCCGAACTGGAAATCGACCGCATTCTTGAAGAGCTCGAACAGAAGCGAACCGAAGCGGCCCGCATCGAACGGCTGCTGAAGTCGAACAGCCGGCTGTGGAAACTGGTGCAGACCGAACTGGAAGACGTGGCCGAACAGTTCGGCGACCGGCGGCGAAGTCCTCTGGGATCGCCGGAGGAAATTACGGAATTCGATCCGTCGGCCTACATCGTCCGGGAAAACACCAATGTCGTGGTGACTCATGAAGGCTGGGTGAAGCGCGTCAACCAGCTCGCCAGTGTCGAACGAACCCGCGTTCGGGAAGGAGACCGCGTGCTGGCAGTCGTACCGGCCAGTACGCTGGACAATGTGGTTGTGTTCAGTTCCGACGGCGTGGCCTTTTCCGTCCCGGTCGATCAGATTCCCGTGTCCTCCGGTTACGGCGATCCTCTGGCCAAACATGTGCGCCTGCGGGATGGAGCCACCGTTGTGGCGGCGCTGACGACCGACACCCGCTTCATCGAAGCGGTCGACGAGGATTCCGATGAGTGGGGGCCGCTGCTGCTGGTTGTGACGAAGCTGGGCCAGATTTTTTCCATTCCCTATCACACGTTTCGGCCCGCTTCCACGAAAGCCGGACGCCGGTATGCCCGGCTGAGATCCGGAGACGCCGTGGTGGACTGCCAGTTGATCACCGACGCAGAAACCTGCATGCTGGCCACGGCCCGGGCCCGTGTGATTCACTTTTCTCTGGACGATGTGCCTCTGCTGACCAATGCGGGACGCGGAGTGCGCGGGATTCGCCTGGATGAAGACGATCAGGTTCTGGGGATGGTCCAGTTGTCGCGTCCTGGGGACTGCCTGCGCGTGCGCAACAGCAGTGATCGGATCGTGGCTTTCGGTCAGCAGAAATATCAGGTGACCTCCCGCGGAGGCCGCGGCGTACAGACCAGCAAACGGATTCAGTTTCGCGAAGTCATCCGGCCGGAGATCGAACTGGTGGACTGGACGGCGCTGGAGGAAAACGGCTGAATTCCTGATTCGATGGAAGCAGGCGGGCGGACGGCATTTCCCGAAGAGCCGGTCGAGGATCACTCATCATGGCAGACGGATCAGAACCACACGCCGGCAGCGAACCGGCCTTTGCCTTCGGGAAAAACTGGTCCGATTTTCTGTCGCGTCTCGACGACACCCGGATCGCTGCGGCCGAACAGTCTCTGATTTCCCTCCTGAATCGAAACGAACTGACCGGCTGCCGCTTTCTCGATGCCGGCAGCGGCAGCGGTCTGTTCAGCCTGGCTGCCTTTCGTCTGGGAGCCTCCGTCGTTTCATTCGACATCGATGCCGATTCCGTCGCCTGCACACAGCACCTGCAGAAACAGTTCGGGACGGAAGAACGTACCTGGGACGTGCAGCACGGTTCTCTGCTGGACGAAGCTTTTCTGGAGCATCTGGGGATGTTCGATGTCGTGTACTGCTGGGGGGTGGCGCATCACACCGGCAGCATGTGGCAGGCCGTGGACCATCTGGCGGAACGCGTGCGTCCGGGCGGGTGTCTCGTTCTGGCCATCTACAACGATCAGCAGTATGTGTCGCGCCTGTGGCGCGGCATCAAAAAGATCTATCAGAAACTCCCCGGCCCGCTGCGGCCTGTGCTGACGGCCGGTGTGGGAGTCGTCCTGTTCGTTCGACGGCTGGTCGTCACCTGTCTGGCGATGCTGCTGAGACTTGTGACGCTGCGGAATCCGCTGGTTCCCGCATCCAGGTGGATCCGCGAAACGCAGGGACGGGGCATGCACCGGTGGTACGATCTGGTCGACTGGGTCGGCGGCTGGCCGTTCGAAACCGCCCGGCCGGAAGACGTGTTTCGCTTTCTGCGCGATCGGGGCTTTCGGCTTCAGGAACTGACCACCACGCCGGGCCACGGATGCAATGAGTTCGTTTTTGTCCGCCCGGAGGATGCAGAAAGACCGGATCGGCCCAGCCACTGACGGCCGGCCCCAAAACGATCGGCCGGACGCATCAGCGGACAGACCGTCGAGGCTGAATCGTGATCACGCTGAATCCCGTGCCGGTGTTTCCGGACCCGTTTCCGGCATCCGCCCGGTGCGACCGGTCCGAACGGACCGTCCGGCGGTAACTGATGGCCTGAAGAGGTCCGTTGGATACCGGTTCAGGAGTCGCCGCTGACGGTCCCTGCCACGGTGGCGGTTCCACAATGGTACTCATGCGGGACGCGGCCGCCGGAAAATACTGACTGTCCTGGCGGTCTGACGAAATGCCGATGAAGGGGGTGGGCAGCCACGCCTGCGTGTCCGGTGCGGGAACAGGCATCGGAGCCGACGGAACGGGCGACGGAGCCTGCAGGTCGTGTGTCGGTCCGGGTGCGGCCGGGGCCGGAACCGGAGCGGCCTGATGGCCTTCCGGCACGAAAGGATCGTTCAGTCGTTCCGCCAGACAGGGCCGATCCAGTTCGCAGGGAGTGCAGTCGGTGCTGACCGATTCACCGCACCCGGAGGAACCACAGCCGTCGTCGGTACCGTCGAACGTCCACCAATCCGCGTCCTGTTCGCAGCAGGACTCCGTACAGCAGGCGTCTGTGTCGCACTCCTGGACGCATTCCGATTCACATTCCACATCCTGCCGGCATCCTTCGTCGCTGCAGTCCGTGTCGGCGCAGCCCGCTTCTTTTCGGAAGATACGCAGACACTTCAGCCCGGAAAACAGTCGGCATTTCGGCAGATGAGGACGCTTCCAGGTCCATCGGTTCCCTTCGCCGCATTCGGCCGATGAATCCGTGCAGCCGCTGCCGCATGCGTCATCACTTCCCTGGCTGTCACAGCGCGGCGAATCGGACACTTCCACGAACGGGTCGTCCTGTTCGTTCACAGTCCGGCTCAGCGAAGCGTTCTGTGCCGACGCCAGGGGCTGTTCATCCTTTCGGAACAGCGAACGAATGGACCGCGTCCAGGAGACTCCGTAGGCCGGTGGAGCCGGGGGTGGTGGAGCCGGCAGACCGGAACGCCGCGTGCCTGCATGTTTTGCGGACGAACGTTCTGTCGCGGAAGCGGCGTCGGAAACATCGCCGCGGTCTCGCTGAAGGGCCCGTCCCGTCCCGCAGCCGGCGAACAGGGAAGCGGAAATCACAAAGACGATCAGCTTCGGAATGGGTCGCATTCTGAAATCCCTTCTGCGACACAATACGGGCGAAGACTGCGATCCGGCCTGGATGCGCAACATCGGAGCAGGGCCTCCTGCCCCGAGTCTTTCTTCGGCGCCCGGCCAGAGACAGCCCGGACCCATTCGGCATGATCAGCCCGTTCGGTCCCGGATACGTGTTTGTTCTGCCGGAGATGCCAGACGAACGTCTCAGCGAAGGCTCAACGATGGGGACGTTCCGGAAATCTGGCCCGGACGCTGCGGCCGGCCGCACTGGTCATACAACCGGTACAGGTGCAGCGTTCAGCAGATTCAGAACAGAACGAACTCCGGCAGGCATCGGCGTTCGTTCTCGGCGTGAACCACCAGTCCGGTCCGCGTCAGCATCCGATGCGTCCGGGAACGGAAGCCCCGGGCGCCCCCGCAGAGAAAATCTGCACCGCTGCAACGGTCGAACTTCCGCTGCAGACCAGGGTCTGCCCTTCGATGCGCGTCGGCAGGCACAGTTTCTGCGACTGGCTGCAGCGACGGCTGGTTCCGTGCACATCAGGACGACCGGAAAACGCGAACGCAGTCAGTTCACCCGGATCTTCTGCCGCCTGCGTGCGTGCCTGCAGACCGGCTGGCGATGCAACCGGCATTCTGCGGGGACCAGTCCGGGCCAGCCAGGAAGGGCGGCACAGGCCGGCCGAAAATACGTTCTTTCACCGGAACTTGGAGAACGCATTCCGGGACTGCGCATGAGAGGATTCGAACCTCCACGGGATAAAACTCCCACCAGGCCCTCAACCTGGCGCGTCTGCCAATTCCGCCACATGCGCTCGTTCGGCCGCTGCCCGTCCGCATCGGAAATCAGGGCCCATCGAACGGCGGCAGGATAACACGACCGGACGGTTCGTCAATCGGGACACGAGCAGAAGCGATCCGATTGGTCGAGCAGAAGCGGCCTGCCGTCAAAACCGGAACATGGTTCGTCACTTTCGTTCTGCGGACACGGTGCATCAGCGACACGGAGGTGTCAGATCACTGAATCCGCGAAGCAGACAGAATGTTCAGACGGCTGAACACATGGCGGGCTGCCCCCTGGCAGCATGTGCGGATCCCGTGAAGACCTAACCTGGTGCTGCAGCCGGTGTTGCGGAAGCGGGCGCAGTCATCCGGCGCTGCGCCCGCACGTGTGTGCTCCACCGGAACAAATGATGCATTGCGAATTCATCTGATTCCGTGTCGCCCGGCTGGCCGCCGGACAGGGAACAAGTGCGGGAACAGCCGGACACTCTGTCGCGTCCGTGCTGTGAAGTTCCGGCAGCAGGGGCCATCTGCCGGCGCGGAGCATCCTGTCTGTTTCTCCTGACGGTTTCTCTCTCTTCCTCTTCTCTCATCTCTCTCAAAAAAGGCACAGAAACATGATCAAAGCTCTCTGGAACGACGAGGCAGGCGTGATCCTGTCGGCAGAAATCGTGCTCATCGGAACCATCCTGGTCATCGGCATGATCGTCGGTCTCGTGGAACTGCAGTGTTCCGTTGTCGACGAACTGAACGATCTGGGGGAAGCCATCGGCTCCATCAACCAGTCATACCAGTACACAGGCATTCTGTCCTACAAGAGGTTCAATGGGATCAAAGCCGCAACGTCAGGATCCCGTTTCCTGGACCGGGTCGATGCGTGTGACGGGAACGAATGCGCCATCGTCTGTGTGGCCGGCGGCGCTCCCGAAGCTCCGAAGGGATTCTGACCGCAGAAACCTCCACGGCTGAACATCTCCCCGCCTGGCCTCTTCCGGTATTTCTCCGGAAGAGGCCAGCTGCGTTTCATGATCCGCCATTCAGGGCGGGAAAAGAAAAACTGCCGGATCGGATCGGGTGAGAAACGGCATCATCCGGAGCGAAGGCCTTCCCGGTTGCTGATGTCAGCGTTTCCGGAAGCCGACGTGGTGTCAGCAACACACTGTTCAGACGAACCGCGGCGGCTGTTGATTTCTCGCATCAGAAAAACCGCGCCGCGCAGCGGACCGCTGTTCATCAGTCGGTCGAAACCACGGTTTTGAGCCAATGATGCCTTTTGGCAGCAGCCTTTCCTGCGCCGGTTCGGAACGATCTGTGCCGACGGCTGAAGTGCGGCACTACGGGGTGCCGACGACCACCGATTCGCAGCGGATGCTCCCGCTGCGGAATCAGGAGGGGTCCAGCAGATGCGGGTGCACCGTAGAAAAAGGAAAGGCAGAAAGATGATGTTCAGGACACTGTGGAAAGATGAAGCCGGCGTGATTCTGTCGGCAGAACTCGTTCTGGTCGGCACGATTCTGGTCGTGGGGATGATTGTGGGACTCGTGGAACTGCAATGTTCGGTTGTCGATGAGCTGAATGACCTGGGAGAAGCGATCGGTTCTGTCAACCAGACCTATTTCACGTCGGGACTGGCTTCCTACAAGAACAACGGGCAGACCAAGGCCCTCACCGTCGGATCCCGGTTCGTCGATCAGATCGATAACTGCGACGGCAATGAATGTGCTCTGGCCTGCAATGTGGGCAGCTATCCGGAATCACCGAAGCAGTAGAGCAGGCGCTGGCCGAACACGGTGATCATCCGTTTTGGGGAGGGCGGTTGTCCGCAGACAGCCGCCCTCCCTTCCTTCTGTTCATGCTCCGGAAACGAATTCCGGTTCGTCGGATCGGCGGAAACGGCTTTCCTGCCGCCGATTTCGCAGTGAGTCGAGACAGGAACCTGCGAAAACGCATGCCGGTTCGGCGACGATCTTGAACCGTCCGCCGGGAGACGCTACAAGGCAGACGATCCGTTTTCGGTCCCTTGGCTCAGTTGGTTAGAGCGTTCGGTTCACATCCGAAAGGTCACAGGTTCGAGTCCTGTAGGGACCATTTGCCGCAGGTGGCAGAATGCCGACGCGACTTTCTGCCGTGGAAGCGGTGGATCGGAACGAGCGGTGGCAGCGGAACGGCGGGAACCGTCCGGTCGCTGTACGAGTGATGGCCGCCCCGCAGGTGCCTCGGCCTTTCATGACGATTTCTCGCACCACCCGGGAAGCCCGCGGGCCGGAACCAGGAGCGGAGCGACGCTGGTTCGGCAACTCGGAAGACGCTGGGATGCGATCAGACGAAGAGTCGCCGGTGGATGCGGAACACATCGACCGTCTGTTTCCCGAGCAGCCGGTGCTCGACCGCTTTTCCCTGTTCGGCATGGATATTTCGGAGGCGATTCCACCGGAGCAGATCGACCCTCCGATCACGATGACTGTTTGTGCAGGACCAGCACCGGGACAGATGCACAGCGGACAACGCGATCCACAACCGAACCCAGAAGGGCCTGGGCCAGTCGGGTGTGGCCGTGAGCGGGAATCACGACCAGATCGATTTCGTGGCTGTCCGCGTAACGCAGAATTTCTTCCGCCGGCTGCCCGATGGGCACCGCGGTCCGGACGCTGTCGATGCCGTGTTCCTGCAGCCAGGACTTCAGGTACTGATGGGCCGTTTCAGCACACCGCTGTTCGGCTTCTTCGTCCCCCCACACCGCCAGCGGAGACACCGGATTGAGAGACGGATTGACGTAGATGACGTGGACGCTTCCGGAAGACAGTTCCTGTGCCGTTCTGACCGCAGGAGCCGACGTGTCAGAAAAGTCCACGGGAACCAGGACATTCTTTTTCGGCAGAAATGACATGCAGGCCGTCCTTCACTCCGTTTTCAGCAGTCCAGGTCGCCTCGTTTCCGTTCTGTTCCGATCGAATCGTACACCGTGTTTCTGCCGGCACCAGTCGGAAATTCGTAAAGAGACAGAGGCTGTCCGGGGATTCGGTCCGGTCGATTGCACCGTTCGCTCGCCGGTTCAGCTGCTCGGTGTTTTCACGAGACTCCAAACGACCGTCTGCGCAGGACGGAATGCCGTTCCCGGTGCGGCTGTCGGGAAGGCGAACCGTGTGTGAATCAGGAATCGTTCGTGGTGCCGCATTCGGGGTCTCCCACGGCCGAGGAAGACGGGTCGGTGTCGGCCGTTCGCCGGCGCCCGGCGGATTCGGGAGTGTGCAGATCGAAACGTTCCAGCAGCCGGTACAGCTTGCGGCGGTGAATACCCAGAGCGCGGGCAGCGCGGGCCTTGTTCCCGTTTTCCCGCTCCAGAACTTCCATGATGTGGGCTTTTTCGATTTCATCCAGGCGTGATGTGTCCTGGGGAACGGTCGTACGGCGCGCGAAGCGGCCTTCCACGATATCGGGTGGAAGATCGTCTGTCGTGATGAGGTTGCCGTCGGCCAGAACGGTGGCCCGGTCGAGCGTATTGATGAGCTGACGGACATTGCCCGGCCAGGAATATTCATTGAGGATGCGGCGGGCCGCCTCTTCGATCTGCCAGTCGTCTCCCAGAAGGTGATCAATGAGCAGATCGATATCGCGGCCGCGGTCTTTCAGCGGCGGAAGCTGCAGCGACATGACGTTGACCCGGTAGTACAGGTCTTCACGAAACCTGCCTTCGCGGACGGCCTGGGCCAGATCGCAGTTTGTCGCGGCGATGATCCGCACATCGACCCGACGTTCCTTGTGAGATCCCACGCGGCGCAAAGATCCGTCCTCCAGAACCCGCAGCAGCTTCGGCTGCAGGGCGGCCGGCAGCTCTCCCAGTTCATCAATGAACAGGGTTCCGCCGTCCGCCACTTCGAACAGCCCCGGACTGTCAGCGGTCGCTCCGGTGAACGCCCCTTTCGTGTGACCGAACAGCTCGCTTTCCACCAGATTCTCAGGAAGGGCCGCACAGTTGATGGTCACGAACGGACGATCGGCCCGCAGGCTGTTTTCCTGAATGGCCAGGGCCACCAGTTCCTTGCCCGTGCCGCTGTCGCCCTGAATGAGGACGGCCTTGTCCGTCGGAGCCACGCGTTCGATGAGGCGGAACACTTCCTTCATCGCGGGAGACTCGCCGATCATCCGGACCTTCGGACGCTGGCGGCGAATCACGGCCTTCAACTGACGGTTTTCCCGGCTGAGCCGTCCGCGCTGCCAGGCGAGACGAATCCGCTGCTCCAGATCGCTCAAAGGAAACGGTTTCGTCAGATAATCGCAGGCCCCCAGCTTCATCGCCTGCACGGCCGATTCGATGGTGCCCTGGCCGGTCAGAATGATGACCTCGGTATCGACATCGTCTTCCTTCATGCGCTGCAGCAGTTCCACACCGGAAATCCCCGGCATGTTGTAGTCGATCACGGCCACATCGAACTGATGCCGGGCCAGAAGCTGCAGGGCTTCCTGTGCATTGGACGCTTCGAAAACCTCATGCCCCTTGCGTGTCATCCACAGAGCCGTGGTTTCCCGGAAATCGTCTTCGTCTTCGACGAACAGCAGTCTGACAGTCGGCAGGTCAGGCAAGAGTCCACATCTCCGTCAATTGAGAAAAGACGATTTCCGTTTCGAGCCGGCCGCAGCAGGGCGTTCTTCCGCTCTGTTCATCGGGCTGGGCAGCCATCAAGCAGCGCACGTGCCGAAATCGCCTGGAAACGACGCCGGCCGCGGACACCACCAGACTGCAGTCCCCGGTCCGACACGACAGGCCGTCCTGCGTCGCCCCTTCGCTCCCTGGCGACTGTCCCGCGGGTGCGGTGGTCCAGACCCCAATGAGACGAAATACCGATGTGAATGTGTGCACCGGGTGTGCCAGTTCGCACAGGCCGGGCGGAAATCCAGGTGTCGGACAGGCGTCGGAAGCTGGAGGGCGAACACACGGAAGCTGTCTGTCGGAATGGGATGATGCGTCAACCGGCCGGGCGCTGCGGCAGCACGATGCGAATTTCGGCTCCCCCATCAGGAGGAGTGGCTGCCGAGATGGTTCCTCCGTGCGCATCAATGATCCTCCGGACGATCGCCAGGCCCAGACCGGTTCCCTTTTGTTTGGTGGTGAAAAACGGTTCAAACAGTTTCTGCAGTGCGTCGGGACGAATTCCTTCGCCACTGTCGCGAATCAGAACTTCCAGATGCGGGCAGTCGGGCTGGTGCCGCAGTTTCCAGGAAATGTGGATGCATCCCTGAGCGGAGCATGCCGCGACGGCATTTTCCAGAATGTTTCGAAACACCTGCTCCATGCGGTATTCGTCGACCTGGCACACGGTCGATTCGGAGCCCTGTTCTGTGAGCTGCAGGTCGCGACCGTAGCGTTCCGGTTCCAGGTCGCGCCACACACGGCGCCACAGCGTCCTCAGATCAGTCGGCCTCCGCCGCAGACGGATCGGGGCTGCATAATTTCGGACTTCTTCGTAATAGCGGTGCAGATCCTGCAGAGCCCGACGCGTTTTTTCGGTCAGTTCCAGAAGTTCCGGATTCCCGCTCAGATCCAGTGCCAGCATATCCAGACAGGCCTGCGCCCGCTGCAGAGCATTGCGGCTTTCGTGAGCCAGCCCCGTGACCATCTGCCCGATGGCGGCCAGTCGTTCCGCCTGAAGAAGCTGCTCCTGAGCGGCGCGACGCCGCGAAACATCCTCCATCACGGCCACCACATGCGTGACGGTTCCGTCGGGGGAACGCACGGGCGCCAAAGAGATTTCGTTCCAGAACGTGTCCCCGTTGCGTCGCGTACACGAAATGGTCGCCCGGTACTCCCGGTGTTCGGAGATGGCCTGCTGCAGTTCGGCGATTCCTTCCGGGGCCTCTCCCGGGCCGGACAGCAGATCACAGGAACGTCCCGCCGCTTCGCCGGCCGTGTACCCGGTCAGTGTCTCGAACGCCGGATTCGTCAGAAGAATCGGGTGGCCCGGTTCCGTGGCGCTGAAAATGACGATTCCTTCGTTGGCGGCCTGGATCGCCCGCCGCGTGATGCTCAGTTCCAGATCCCGCTGCACCCGTTCGCTGATGTCCAGAACGAAAGCCGCCAGAGCCGGCTGTCCGCTCCACTCCGTCCGATGCAGCCTCAGCAGCACATGGTAGATCGTTCCGTCGCGGCGGCGATGAGTCGTTTCGAATTCCAGGGTTTCCTGGGTTCCTGAGACCAGCGGTTCAATGAGTTCATGAACCTGCGCTTCCGTGAATTCCGTACTCAGATCCGCCAGAGTCATCCGGGTCAGGTCGTCCACTGAATATCCCGTGTTCCGGACCGCCCCCCGGTTCACGTGCAGAAACAAAAGGGTGTCCATCCGGAAGACATAGATTTCATTGAGCGATTCTTCCAGAATTCTGCCGAACTGCGTGGCCCGTTCTTCGGCGATTTTCAGGGCCGTCAGGTCGTGCAGAGTCCCCGTAAACACCCGGCGATTGCCCAGATTGGTCTCACTGACGGCTACGTACAAAGGAAAGATGGATCCGTCCCGTCGACGCCCCTGAACCTCGCGTCCCAGGCCGATGATGCGCTTCCGTCCGGTCCTCAGGTATTCCGCAATGTATCCGTCGTGCGCGTCCCGGTAGGGGGCCGGCATCAGCAGGGAGACGTTCCGGCCGATCAGTTCATCTGCGGTGTATCCGAACAGCCGTTCTGCAGCCGGATTGACCGCTTCGATGATGCCGTGTTCGTCGATCGTGACGATCCCGTCGACCGCTGAGCTGATCACATCCCTCAGGTGGGCCGCGTCTTCAAACGCCGAGGCCGACCAGGTCTTCGACTGTTTCCGTCGTGACATTCCCGCTGCCTGCGTCTCCGCACCCCTGCGACATGCCTGTCCCGCAGGTTCCATCGTGGCGGCCGGCACGGTTTCCCGCAAGCCAGTCGCGACTCAGAAAACGACAGCCGCCGCTCCGATGCCTCCGACCATCCCGAAACTCGCACAGCAAGACCGTGCCCGTGTCATCGGGCGAAGCGGAACAGCGCCAGGGGAATACCGCCTGTCATCAGGCAGCACGCAGGGAACGCGACTGGCCGGCCCAGCTGATCCAGTCCTGCACTTCCTTCAGATCCGGTTTGCGCCCGCCGCGGATGATGCGTGCTCCTTCCGTGGTCTCGCAGAAAGGCTGCACGACCGCGTACAACTGTTCGGCCGACATGCTGCAGATGTCGTCCGGCGTGTGCCGGCCGCAGGCGACCAGAATCTGCGCATCGTGGCCGCGCAGCTTCGGCACCGTGCACACCAGCGCCGCCTGCCGCTTCCACTGCTCGACATCGGCCGGGCGAATCCGACGATCGTCCAGAAGCGTGGCCACCGTGTGGGCATCGCAGTTCAGCAGATCATCCACCGTGTCCACTCCCACCTGACGCAGCCGTTCCGCCGTCCGAGGTCCGATGGACGGGGCCTTTTCGACCGGACTGGAGCGCTGCAGGTAGAACTTCAGGTCGCCGTCGGAACGCGACGGTTCCGCAGAAGCCCCGGCCGCCGCGTGTCTGCGGCTGGTGCGCCGGCGGCGCATGCGGAGCCGCTGCTGTTCGGCGGAGGTCTTCTGAGGGCGTGCGTGGCGACGGGTCGCTGCACGGGAGCCGGCTCGCGGACGGCGCGATGCGGAAAGCAGACGGTGATCCCGATCATGCCGGGACGCCCTTCCCAAAACCGCATCGCGGGCCTGGGGCAGACTGCGGGCATGCAGGGCCCAGCGTGTCCAGTTGATCGCCTGCTGGCGATCGATCGCCATTCCCTGGCGCCGATACCGCTGGCCGGAATCGGAATTCTGGAACCGCGTCACCAGCTCATAGACGGCTTCCGGACGCAGGTGGGCCAGTTGACGAACCGTCTGGATGCCGCTGACCACCAGAAGTTCCGCATCACGTGGTCGCAGCATCGGGATCCGGACGAGCAGTTCTGCCTGGTGCCTCAGAGCGGTCAGCCGCTCATCCGTGATGAAAAATCCGGCCTGCTGAATGCGTTCACGCGTTTCCGATACGACGCATGTCAGCAGATCGTCTACGGTGACGATTCGGCCGGCAGCCAGCCCCCGCTGTTCGCTCAGCGCCAGCCCGGACAGTTCCGTGACCGGTGCGTCCGCTTCCACGTAGTACAGCCAGGGCGGATCGTCCGTTCCTGTTCCGGACTCGACGGTCTCCGCAGAAGTTTCTGCCGTCTCTTCGGCCTCCGGATCGGGCTGTACATCGAATGTCCTGATCGTCAGGGGCACTTCGACCTGCGGTGCAGCGGCCTGCCGGACAGGCTTTATCGGTGCAGCAGACCGCGCTTCCTGGAGCACATAGCGACCTGCTCCACGGGATGCCAGCAGATCGCACACGTCGTTCTGACAGGTCAGCAGCAGAATCTGCTGACCGCCTGCGGCCACATCGCGCAACAGGTCGGCCGTCGCCTGGCCGCGTTCATCGTCCGATGTCAGAAAGACATCATCGATGACCATCGGAAAACGCCCGTGTTCGGCATGCACACAGGCCAGGGCCAGACGCAGAACCAGTCCCAGCTGATGCTGTGTGCCGCGGCTGAGCTGACAGATCTGCAGGGGAGTGTCGGCCACGGATGTGTCCACAACAAGCTGGCGGGCGTCACGGCAGGCAGCGACCCGGAGGCACTCTCCCTGAGTGATCTGTTGCAGCCAGCGCGATGCGATTTCCAGCACCGGGTTTTCCGGATGCGGTTGTTCCTGCAGACGGACAGCCGTCTCACGCAGCCCTTCTTCCGTGGTCGTCAGCACACGACGACGTTCCGCCAGCCGTTCCAGCTCCGCATCGATTTCCGCCAGTTGCGCCTGAAATTCATCGATCTGTTCCAGTGAGGGAACGGCCTGCAGCTTCCTGCGAAGGTCTTCCAGACGGGCAGTCAGATGACGCTGCTGTTTCTGCAGAGTGGTCTGTTCGGTCTGCCGCGCTGTAAGCTGCGCCCGGGTGTCCGCCAGCCGCTGCCGCAGCGATTCCGCGGCCGTCTCGGCCATGTTCTGCTCGGCACGATACGACTGATGCCACACCGCACGGCAGGCCGGATTCTCGTGCAAAGAACGGTCCAGCAGGTTGTCCGCCCGCTGAAGTTCCTCCTGGACAGCCCGGATGCGGGCATCCAGAAGCATGCGGGCATGGACGATGCCGTTGAGGGCCTGGCGGCCGCACTGCTGTTCGCAGGTCTGCTGCCAGGCCTGAACGGAGTCGTTCTGTTCCTGGGCGAAGCGGCACAAAACGGCGACTTCCTGATCGATGCCGTGCTCCGACAGGCCGGCGGCCTCTTCCGTCCGTCCGGCCAGAACGTTTTCGAGCCGTTCGATCACCGCCCGTACTGCACGTCCGGATCGTTCCGGAGCCGGCAGGTCGGTCGATGTCATCGGGTCCGTCAGGTGTTCGACCATCACCTGAATCCGCGTCCACTGATCCCGTCGGCTCTGAAGTTCAGCCAGTTCCTGCTGCAGGCGGCGCCGATCCAGTTTCACAGCCCGACGGGCGGACAAAGTCCGAAGCGTTTCCTGCAGCGAATGCGTCTCTTCCGTCAGCCGAATGATGTGCCGACGAACTTCCGACTGCCGCTGACGCACCGTTTCGATCTGGGCCTGGATCTGATGAATCCTGGCCGGCGATGGTCCCGTGTGTTCTATCAGCGCCTGTTGCTGAGCTTCCAGACGACAGCGCCGCCTGCGAAGCGCTTCCATCTGCTGCTCCACAGTCGTTCGTTCCTGAAAGGCCCGCTCGGCCGCCGCTTCGGCACGGCGCCGGTCGGCATCATCGGTCCGGGGGCGTTCTGTCTGCAGACACAGTTTCGTCAGATGGTCGAACCGATCGGCGTTTTCGTAACGAGGAAAAAAGACGTCCTGAAGAACCTGGTCGGTCATCCAGCTCGATCGCCGCCCGCGCCAGACATGGCAGTCGGTCGGACGACCGTCGCACCGGACCTGAATCGATGCGGCTGTTCCGGACGGTTCCGTGTCCAGAACCCAGGCGGATCCGTCGTGCGACAGTTCGATGCGACCGGTCGCCGGCTGTCCCGAACAGTCGGCAGACAGACCGTTTCTGGCCAGAAGCAGATCGAAAATGAACCGCGCCAAAGTCGATTTTCCCGATCCGTTGCCGCCCAGAATCACGTTCAGATCACTCAGATTCTGCAGCCGAACGTTCTTCAGAATGCCCGCCTGATCCACCGTCAGATTCGTCAGTCGCACTGTTTTGTCCTTTCAAAATGACGGAGCCGGCTGACTCCGAAGAATCCCCGCTGTCCGGCGTCAGGCCGTCCGGCGGAGCAGCCGCAGACCGATGATCAGCGGCTCGCGGTCGGTTGTGTTTCGGTCGCGCAGAACACCTCCAAATGTTCGGATGCAGGTGTCTTCCTGTTCCGGAATTGCCGGATCCTCAGGAAGCCGTACGTCGATGCGGCGCGGCCAGGTTCCCAGATGCCCGTTCTGCAGAGCAGAACGAACCGCCTCCAGAAGCTGTGTCTCCTGCAGAGCCTCCGCTTCGATCGGCACACCGCATTCTTCTCCGCCGGTCAGTTCCACATCCCAGGCGACGATCGCCGTTTCGCCTTCTGCAGTCAGAGTGCGGGATGCTTCCGTCACGGCGTCACAGATGGACGACGCCGCCAGGCCGGCAGCGGCCGGGATCCGAATGCCTCGGCGTTCGAAGCGAAGCACACCGGTGCGGTGGAAATCCACGACCGGTTCCGCATCGCACCCGCCGGTCGACGAAGTTCGGACGATCAGACATCCGCCGGTCTGTGTTTCTCCGGGATGCAGCGTCTGCGTGACGCCCGCTGACACCCAGCGGTGCCCACGGACATCGGTCTCGACGGTATGATGCTGCGACACCCGATACCGGTACCGATGCGATGCCGCGGGCAAAAAGCCCGACGTGAACGGAACAAGAGCCAGTTCGCACGTCGAGGTTTCGCCGATCGGCACGGGAGTCAGTCGCAGCGACGGTCGGCAGTCGACGGCCAGCCAGTGATTCGGATGCAGAACCACGTCGGCCAGACGGTCCAGTGCCGCGTTGCCCGATGCGGCCATCACCACACGTATGCCACGGCTTTTCAAAGCGTTCAGTGGCCCGGACAGCCACGCGGCCACGCAGTCCTGATGAGCCGGCTCATTCGTGGCGGCTCCGGCCAGAAACAGGAAATCCACCTGGTGAGCGGATGCCAGTTCGAAGGTTTTCAGAACGGCCGTCCGACCGGCGTCCCGGACCAGCCGGCGAAGCCAGCCCGGCGCGCCGGTCAGCCCGGCAATCGGCTCGGCCAGTCGCCAGTAATCAGTGTGCAGAAAACAGATGGATCCCACTCAGTTGCCTCCCTGCAACAGATCCCTGCCGGGACATCCGTCCCGGTTTCAGCGAACCGGTTCGTTCGCATGATTCGTCCGATGTTCCCGTCGAAGGCCACAGCCGCACGGCCGACTGCAGAACACGAACGGTAGTGAAAACCGGACAGCGTGGCCAGATCGTTCCGAAGAACGGTCCGCCGCCGTTTCGACCGGGAACACCGCTTCCCAGACTGCCAAAACATCCTGTTTTTCTGTGCCGATGCGGTTTCTGAGGGGACAGCGGCCTGCCGTTCCTGTTATCGTCGCGGCCGGTTCCGTGTGTGTTTTCGATGGCATGGTGTTTCATGGAGACGCGATGATGCGTCCGTTGCTGTTCTGCGTCCTGCTGCTGCTGACCGGCCGGGTGTCGGCGCAGCATTCCTTCACGAATCTTCTTCCCGGCCGCTCGCTGCACCACTGGATGACAGAATCCGGCCGGCCGGTTCGGGAAGGCTGGGCGTTCGATGACGACGGGACGCTGCACCTGCAGGGCCGGGGCGGTCACATCGTGACGCGCTGCTGCTACACGGATTTCGAGCTGTGGTTCGAATTCCGCATTTCTGAAGGCGGAAACAGCGGAATCAAATACCGCGTTCGCCGGTACGGCGACAGTCTGCTGGGCTGCGAGTTTCAGATTCTCGATGACGCGGCTTTTCCCGATCTGTCGGAAAAAAACAAAACCGCATCGCTTTATGACGTGTTCGCGCCCCGCACGCAGCCGGTCCGTGTTCGTCCGGCCGGGGAATTCAATGTCGGCCGTATCGTCGTTCGCGGGCAGCGGCTGAAGCACTGGATCAACGGACAGCTGACTGTGGATGAACGAGCCGGCAGCCGTCGCTGGCGGCAGCATATTCAGCAGAGCAAGTTTCGGGACCGACGCGGATTCGGCTGCAACCGTACCGGTCGCATCATGCTCACCGATCACCACAGCGAAGTGTGGTACCGCAACGTGTTCATTCGGCCGCTGTGACCGTTCACATCCGGACGGCAGGAAGTCGGTCCGGTCGCACCCGCAGTGAAAACAGGAAACCGGCGGGCCGAACAGTGCAGGTCGGCCGGTTTCCGATTTTCCGGCAGGACCCCGATCACCGAGAGGGTCGTTGCATGTTCTGAACAAAGGAACATGGCCAAAGACGGTGGACGGGGAATCCGTCGACAGAAAAAAGAACGATCGGAACCATCGTGGTTCCGTCCCGTTCCGCTCGTCAGGCAGCCGGTGTCACCGGCGGACAGTCTGCTGCGGAATCGCGTCGAACAGAGCACCGTGGAAGGAACGGTGCCGACCCGGATCCCGCCGGATTCGGCAGCGTCCGGCCGCGACGGCCATGTCCTTCAGCTCGCGGCTCTGAGCGATCCGAACCGCTGTTTCCAGAACCCGGTCTCCGTCAGCCGGACCATCGTCATCGGCAACGGGGACGTCGGGAGTCACACCGCGGCCGGACATCGCCCGTCCGTCGGGAGAATAAAAACGGGCCGTGGTCAGCCTCAGGTTGCCGTGAATCGTCTGCAAAGGGAAATGCGTCTGCACGGTTCCTTTGCCGTACGATTTCTGTCCGACGACGATACCCCGACGATTGTCCTGAATGGCCGCTGCCAGAATTTCACTGGCGCTGGCACTGTCGCCGTCGATCAGAACCACCAGAGGAACATCCCATGTGCGGTCGTACGTGGCCGTTTCCCGCATGTTGTCGGAACTCAGCCGGCCTTTCGTGGACACGATCGTTCCACAGGGCAGAAACCGATCGGTGATGCGAACGCAGGTCGTCAGCAGACCTCCCGGATTTCCCCGCAGATCCAGCACCAGAGACTTCATGCCGCGGCGGTAAAGCTGCCGCAAAGCCTGATCCACTTCTTCCGTGGACGACTGAGCAAACTGGCTCAGGCTCAGATAACCCACCTGGGTGCCGGGCATCAGACGAACGTCGTTGACGCTCCACACGCGAAACCGTCGCCGGGTGACCTGCACCGTTCCGGTCCGGTCGGATCCGCGACGGAAGTCGAACCGAACCGTCGTGCCGGACGGGCCTTTCATCAGGTCGACCGACTGGGCCATGGACATTCCGGCAATCGACCGGCGGTTGATGGCCGTGATGATGTCTCCGGATTTCAGTCCCGCCTGGGCGGCCGGACTGCCCCGCAGAACACGCACGACGGACAGACCGTCTTCGTGTTCGCGGATTTCCACCCCCACGCCCACCATCTCGCTTTCCAGAGCCGCACTGGGAGATGCCTGCGGTTCTTCCGGTTCCAGAGCGGAAAAACGGTCCAGAGTGTCCACCGTGGCATTGGCGAATTCGAAGGCCACGGCGCCCGGAGTCAGGCCAGGCACCCGTTCGGCATGCCGCATCACGGTCTGCACGACCCGTTCGGCATCCTGACGGCTGCGGACGTTCATGGAATCCCAGATCCGGGCCAGTACGTCGCGGAATCCGTCCGTGCGGAACGAATCCGTGGACAGGCCCAGAGCGCTCGCCGCGGCCCGATTCTCCAGCAGCAGACCGAGATTGCGAAGACCGCGACGCACCCGCAGGTCATACGAACTGGGCTCCAGATGACGGGCATCGGTTTTCAGCGACACTTCCCGATACAACTGCAGCCCCTGATCGGCTGACAGAGAACGGACCGTTCGGACATGAACCGGATTCCGATAGCGCGCCGTGATCCATTCTGCCAGAGTCGCCGCGTCGTCACTTCCTTCGCGCCGGGGCAGAGGCGGCGTCAGGGGATCGTAATCGCCATTCGGGATTCCGTTCCGCTGTGATCCGCCCGGAACGTTCCGAAGATCCGGAAGAATGTCGGATCGGCTGTTGTTTCGGGGCAGAAGCGGAAAGGCCGATTCCGTGTCCCGATCCGGCCGGTAACCATGCCGGGTCAGGTAATCGTCCAGCGCACTCCCGCCGGGATCCCGAAACGGATCGCGCAGCCCCCGGAAACGATTCGGAGTCTGCTCCCAGGACGTTTCCTGAAAACGCCCGCGCCGCCAGTCGGACAGGAACGATCCGCCCCTTTCAGATCGACGGCGTTCGTATGGACAGACTGCGCCCGCCTGCTTTGAATGCCAGTCCGGTCGTCTGGGCGAACGGCCCAGCGGCTGAACGGAATGCCGGTCGTCCCGATCGGAAAGATGGAATTCTTCCTGGCTGCCCCGCGGTGAAAACAACCCGGACCAGTGGAAACCCCGGCGGCCGGGTTCCGAATTCTGAGCGGTCGCTGACAGCGAACACCCGAGAAACAGGCTGCCCATGACCGCCAGCAGCAACATCCGATTCCCGTGATGATAATTGTGAGTCCTCATGCTGATTCTCCTCCTGAAGAGAGCCTCCTGACAAAACACTGCCTGAAGGGAAAATCCCGTCCTTCCTCTGTTCAGGCCACGTGAGGAAACTGGTCCGACAGCGGACCGCTCCACGTTGCCGTCGCCGAAGCGGCCGGCACAACCGCTTCAGGGTCCGTCTCACACTTCTCTCCACGCAGCACCCGCACGGACTGAGGAGCATCGATGCCGATCTTCACAGACCCGCTTCCCGTCTTGATCACTTTGACAACAATGTCCCTGCCGATGCGGATGGTTTCTGCCGGTTTTCTGGTCAGTACCAACATGGTTCGGTTCCTCCTGAAAATGAATGATTGTCGTTGTGACTTCATGTCCCCATGTTGACATGTCGTCATGATGACTTCGTGTTGCGATCGGTGTGCCAAACTGGACGACAGCCTGGAGAAAATCTGGTTTGTAAGTGCAAGTCATTTGCTACAATTGTGTTACGATGACTATGCGACCGTGAGTGTGGGGCAGAGTTTGCCGGTTCGTGAAACTGGGCGTGGAAGATTCTTCAACGGGAGCCCGGTCCGCCTGACTCATCATTGTCGTTCTGACAAAATGGGTGTGGCGCAAAAGAAACGTTCAAGTCGGCGTCGATCGGCATCAGGGGCCGCCGGCAGACAGCCGGCGCGGATCTCCAGGCAGGGCGATCGGGCCAGTGCGGACGGGAAGGAACACGGGGGCGCGGGAAGCGGAGAGCCCCTGGAGACAGGGAGGCATTTGGAACAGGCGTCCTGGTGCCACATTCTCGGAAGACGGCTCTGCGGTGATGTCTGGGCCGGCAGCAGGAACGAGCGGTATCCGTACGGCGCGGACCGTTTTCTGCATGGTGCCGGCCTGGAACGGGCGGGCGTCAGGATCGGTTCGGCGCGTGTGCCGGGGAACGGGGACGCTGAGTGGCCCTCACCGCCGGGCGTGCGGGAGAGCGCCGAGCAGAAAGAACGCCTCGGCGGGCCGGCGGAAGACATTCCTGGCGAGGTGGGGCTGTTGAGAAACGACAGCGGCGGCCGATCGTTCAGCCGGCCTGCGCGTGGGGGTGAGCCTGTTCGTAGGTTTCTCGAAGCCGCCTGGTGCTGATGTGGGTGTAGATCTGAGTGGTTGTCAGACTCTGGTGCCCCAGCAGTTCCTGGACGCTTCGCAGATCGGCCCCGCCGTCCAGGAGGTGCGTGGCGAAGCTGTGTCGCAGGGTGTGAGGAGACGTTCGAGCGGACAGGCCGGCCGTGCGGATGTGTTTTTCGAGCATGCGGCCGATGCTGCGTGTCGACAGCCGCCGTCCGAAGCGATTGAGGAACAGGGCGGCCGTCTGTTCGGGCGGGGCCTTCGGATCCGGCTGACGGACTTCCATCCAGCGGTTCAGAGCCTGTGTGGCATAGCTGCCGACCGGTGCGATCCGTTCCCGCCGTCCCTTTCCATGAACACGCAGGATTCCGGCGGCCCGGTCCCAGTGATCGACATTCAGGGCGACCACTTCGGCGACGCGCAGGCCGGCGGAATACATGGTTTCCAGAATGGCGCGGTCCCGCAGTCCGGCCGGTGTGGTGGCCGGCGGAGCCAGAAGCAGGCGTCCCACTTCGTCGGTGGTCAGAAAATGGGGCAGCGTGCGTCCGGCCCGGGGTGTCCGCAGAGGACGGGCGGGATTGGAGTCGCACAGGCCTTCCCGCTGGCAGAAACGAAAAAAACTGCGCAGACAGGCCAGTCGTCTGGCAATCGTGCTGCGGGCGTAGCCGCATTCATGCAGCCAGGCAGCATATCGGCGCAGCAGGCTGACGTCGATCTCCCGGACATCCGGAATGGTTCCCCGGTGCTGTTCCAGGAATTCCTGCAGGTGGGCCAGATCATCGGCGTACGATTTGATGGTCAGCGGAGACGCGTTGCGTTCGATTCGCAGAGCATTCAGGAATCGGTCGACGGCAGCGTGCATCTGGCAGTGATTGCTTTTTGGAGGTTCGCGGGCCGGTCAGGCCGCGAAGGGCCAGTCTTCGATCGGCGTCTGTTCGGCCTGTTCGAGTTCCTGGGCCATGCGGCGGACGCGCTGCGACAGAACCGCCGCGTCATACCAGGTGAATTCCAGTTCCGGATCGGCCGCCGATGCGCTCAGGCGGCTGAGGACTTCGTCGAGACTGGCATCGTCGTACAGAAACACATAGCGATGTTCGTCGCGAATCAGCGCCAGAACGTTCATGGAACGGGCCATCGGCTTCTCCGGGTTTCCCGTCGAGAAAGAACCGGCCGGCAGACGCCGGACAGGGAAGGGGACAGGGCAACGCTGAGGATTATCGGACGTTGAGCCGGCCGAATGCACCGCACCGTCGAGGCCTCCTACAGCCTGCCTGACCGGACCGATCGTTACAGCCGGTGTCGGCAGGAACTCTTGCGGCAGGCCTTTGCGTCCGCTTTACTGTGGAGCATCCGTTCCACAGAAACTGCGTCCGGGCGGGAGTGGAACGGTCCTTCCATCCCGGCCTGCCTTCCCCGGGTCGACTCCGTCGGCCGCCTTCTTGATTTTTGAGGGTGTTTTATGTCATCCCGTTCATCCGCCTCCTCCCGTCGTCGTTTCCTGCAGACATCCGCCGCAGCGGGAGCAGCTTTTGGAGTCCCGCTGTTCTGGAAAAAAACGGCTTCGGCCCGGACGTCGGCCGCAGATCGCCTCACGGTCGCTTCCATCGGCGTGGGAGGCAGTCGGGGGCGGTTCAGTCAGGGCGGCTACATCGCCATGAAGGCGGCGGCTCTGGGACAGACCATCGCGGTGTGCGATGTGGATCAGAAGCACAACGACGAATTCAATGCGAAATTCGACAATCGTCTTCAGATGTTCACGGACTACCGGGATCTTCTGGACAAAACGAAGCCGGACATCGTCACCATCGGGACGCCCGATCACTGGCATGTGCCGATTGCCATCGCGGCTTTGCGAAACGGGGCCGATGTGTACTGCGAAAAACCGCTGACACTGACCATCGAAGAAGGCAGGCAGATCACTCAGGTGGTGAAGGAAACCGGCCGGGTGTTCCAGGTGGGAACGCAGCAGCGTTCCGAAAACGAAGGCCGCTTCCTGAAGGCCATCGCCATGGTGCGGGAAGGCTACCTGGGAAAGGATGTGCGGGCCCATGTGGCCATCGGCGGAGCTCCGGATGAAGGACCGTTCGAAGCCACGCAGCCGCCTCCGGAACTCGACTGGAACATGTGGCTGGGCCCGGCTCCCGAAGCGCTGTACATGGACGAACGCCGGCAGATGTTCCGCTGGTTCTTCGAATATTCCGGCGGCAAGATGACCGACTGGGGAGCCCACCACATCGACATCGCTCAGTGGGCTCTGGGACACGAACACGACGGACCGGTGCGTGTGTCCGGAACCGGTTCGTTTCCGGCGGCCGTTCCCGACAATTTCGATTTCCCGGCCTGGCTGGCCGGGGAAATCGAACTGCCCAATGCCTTCAACACGGCGACCGAATTCCACATCACGCTCACGTATGCGGACGGAGCGGAAATGACGGTCAATCATGAATACCGGTCGGAAGACGGGAAGACGGAATTCGGCAACGGGATCCTGTTCGAAGGCAGTGAAGGCCGGATTTTCGTCAATCGCGGCCGCCTCACCGGACGTCCCGTGGAAGAACTGACGAAGGCCGACCACGAAAAACTGGATGCTGTCATCGCCGACCTGTATGGGGGAACGCCGGTGGGCCACATGCAGAACTTCTTCGACTGCGTGGCCGCGCGCAAAGATCCGGTCTCAGATGTCTACACGCACCACCGCACGATGACGTCCTGCCATCTGTGCAACATCGCCCTGATGCTGCGGCGCGAACTGCACTGGGATCCGGTGAAGGAAGACTTCATCGGAGACGAACAGGCGAGCGCTCTGAAGACGCGGCCAAGCCGGCCCGGATTCACCGTCTGAATTCGGCCGGCGCCACGAACCGAAACCGGGGCGGCCGCATGGCGCCTGCCGGCGGTCGGAATCGTCTGCAGACTGAACCGCCCGGTTGTCCGGGCGCGATCGATTCGGTTTCCCTGTGCGGATGGGGCCGGTCGGCGCGTGCGAATCGTCGGCCCGCCGGTACAATGACCCGGCTGGCGGATGCGGCCGCAGGGGCCGCTGACCGGGCTGGTGGAAGTTCTGCGGCGCGATGAAACGCAGGATTTCCGCCGGGCCGTGCTCGTCCGCCCCGGCCGGTGATCGAAAACGCCGGCCGGTGTCCGGTGATTCGGGAGATTGTTATGGCAGACTGGCTGCAGCGTTTCGTCGATGACGGCACGATCGGAGAAGACCAGCTCGAAGAGGCCCGCGAAATGGCGGCCAGCATCGGCATCACGGTCGAAGATGCCCTGGTCCGTCTGGGGTATATTCAGAGCAGCGACCTGGGACGCGCCCAGGCGGAACACTTCGGGCATGAATTCGTCGATCTGGAAGGACGGCAGATTCCGAATTCCGTCATCGAACTGGTTACGGAATCGATGGCCCGGGAAAACCTTGTGATTCCCGTTGATGTCGATGGCGATGCGGTCGTCATCGCCATGCACAATCCCAACAACATCGACGTGCTGGACAAGCTGCGGTTCATGCTGGACCGCGAAATCCGTGTCGTCATGGCCCCCATGGAATCCATCCAGGGAGCCATCAACCGGCACTACGGCCAGACCGAAACGGAATCGGTCGACACGATGATTTCCGACTTCACGGAAACTCAGATCGATTTTACGGACGTCGAAGCCACCCAGGCTCTGGCCGGGGACGAAGACGACAGTGCCCCCATCATCCGCCTGGCCAATCTGATCATCGCCGAAGCCATGCAGATGCGGGCCAGCGATATCCACATCGAACCGTTCGAAGACCGCATTCGCATCCGTTACCGCATCGATGGCGTCCTCATCGAACGCGACAGCCCCCCCAAACGGCTCCTGGCCGCCCTCGTGTCCCGCTTCAAAATCATGGCCAATATGGACATCGCGGAAAAACGCCGCACTCAGGACGGCCGCATCAAACACCGCATGGGCAGCAAGGAATTCGACCTGCGGGTCAGCATTCTGCCCACGAATCACGGCCAGGCCATCGTGATGCGGATTCTCGACCGGGACAGCATCAAAATCGGAATCCGCAACCTGGGCTTCAGCGAAGACAACTACCGCACGTTCCAGAACATCATCCGGAGACCGAACGGCATTTTTCTGGTGACCGGACCCACCGGATCCGGGAAAACCACCACGCTGTACAGTGCTCTGGGCGAACTGAACCGCCCCGACCGCAAAATCATCACGGCCGAAGACCCCGTGGAATACTACCTGCCGGGCATCAACCAGGTCGAAGTGAAACACTCCATCGGCCTGGACTTCGCCCGCATCATCAAGGCCATGCTGCGCCAGGCCCCCAATGTGATCCTCGTCGGCGAAATCCGGGACACGGAGACCGGAGAAATGGCAATTCAGGCTTCTCTGACAGGACACCTGGTTTTCAGCACACTGCATACGAACGATGCGCCCGGAGCCATTACACGTCTGATCGATATGGGGGTCCAGCCGTTTCTGGTCGCCTGTTCACTGATGGCCGTGATGGCCCAGCGTCTGGTCCGTGTCGTCTGCGAAAAATGTCGGGAACCGTATCAGCCGTCGCCGGAAGAAATCGAGTTCTTCGATCTGACGCCGGAGGAAGTCGAAGAAGGCAACTGGGTGCGGGGACGCGGCTGCAATGCGTGTCAGCACACCGGCTACAAGGGGCGGCGGGCTGTGTTCGAGCTGATGACGATGAATTCGACGCTGCGGGAAATGGCGTTCAACAGCGAACCCGCTCAGAACATCCGCCGCCAGGCCCGGCTGTTCGGCATGAAAACGCTGGTCGATGACGCCAAAGACAAGGCCATGCAGGGCATTACGTCGCTCGCTGAAGTCCAGAAGCTGGCCAAAGGGGGCCATTGAGGCACTGTGTGAGTGGTTTCGCACCAGGAGCCCGGCCGCAGTGGCCGGAATTGCCCCGGGAACGGAATCCGGCCATGTGCCTGTGCCTGTTTGGGGCATTTCACCGCGAAACGGTGGCCGGTTCCGGGAAGAAACGGGCCGGTCTGAGCGCCCAGGGGCCGTATTGTGCGCAGGACGGTCGGCAGACGCGGCTGGTCGGATTCTGCTGGTCGGATTCTGCCAGTCAGGCGGCCACGGCCGCTCGAAGCGGAAGGGAAGCCCGGATTTCCTGCATTTGCGGCGCGCAGACAGTACCATCGTCCCGGCCGAATCGCCACAATCCGCAGCAGTCTGCCGTTCCGGCGGCGCCCATTTTGGGTACGTGGTGTCCTGTGGGAAGACGGTTTTCCTGCAGAAAAGGGAATCCGGCCTGGAGAGCCTTTCCGGGGCCGGGCGGATTCGGGAGTGTGGCGAACGGCAGCCGGGCGGCGTCCGGCGACCGATGCGCGACAGATTCCGGGGACGGCTGCGTCTCCGGAGGATTCAGGAAACAGGATCGATGGCTCGACAGCTTCAGATCGACAAACTGCTCGAAACGGTGGTTCGCGAGAAGGTCAGCGACCTGCACATCACGGTCGGCCAGCCTCCGGTGGTCCGGGCCGGCGGCCGCATGATTCGTCTGGAAACGAAGACGCTCACCAAAGAAGACACGACGTCTCTGATGAAGAGCATCACACCGGAACGCAACCAGCAGGAACTGCAGGAAGTCGGCGGGACGGACTTCGGATTCGCCTACGGGGATGCGGCCCGGTTTCGTGTGGCGGTGTTCAAGCAGCGCGGCATGATCGGCATGGTGCTGCGGCGGATTCCCAATGAGTTTCTGACATTCGAGCAACTGGGGCTGCCGCCGGTCGTCCGGGAACTCATTCAGCGTCCCCGGGGCCTGTTTCTGGTCACCGGACCGACCGGATCCGGAAAAACGACCAGCCTGGCCAGCATGATCAACTGGATGAACCACAACATGGATCATCACATCATCACGCTGGAAGATCCGATCGAGTACTACCACGAACACCGCAAGTCGACGATCTGTCAGCGGGAAATCGGTGTGGACGTGCCGTCGTTCCCGGAAGCTCTGCGGCGGGCTCTGCGGATGGATCCGGACGCCATTCTGGTGGGGGAAATGCGGGACCTGGAAACGATTTCCGCGGCCATCACGGCGGCGGAAACCGGCCACGTGGTGTTCGGCACGCTGCACACCACCGGCGCCCAGGGAACGGTCGACCGCATCATCGATGTGTTTCCCACGAACCAGCAGGAACAGATCCGCACGCAGCTTGCCAACGCGATCATCGGCATTCTCAGCCAGGCTCTGCTGCCGCGCAAGCCCAAAGGGCTGGTGGCCGCCTACGAAATGCTGGTCGTCACCAGCGCCATCGCGAATCTCATTCGGGAAGGCAAAACGTTCCGCATCAATTCCGCCATTCAGACGGGGCGCAAGTTCGGCATGGTGCTGCTGGACGATTCGCTGTTCAATCTCTGGAAGAACGGCCTGTGTGAGGAATACGATGTGATCACGCGGTCAAACAACCCCGGGGAACTGCGGGCCAGGATCGAGCGGGCCAAGCGAGGCATCTTCGACGATGATGAGGACGATGAGGAAGACGAATACGATGACTGATGTCCGCCGCGGCCGATCCGGGTGACCGGCCGCGTTCGGAACAGACCGGCCATTTTCCGCGTCCCTTCTTCCTGCATTCGGTTCGGCCATGGCCCAGCGAAAACTCGGACAGATTCTCGTCGATCTCGGTTACCTCACCGACGACCAGCTCTGGGATGTTCTCGAGGAACAGAAGCAGAGTCCCGGAGAAATCATCGGCCAGGTGGCCATCCGCATGGGCTACGTGACCGAAGAGCAGGTCACCGAGGCGCTGGCCGAACAGTGGGGCATGCCGGTCATCAATCTGTCGGAAACGAACGTGCCGCCCAGCGTGCTGGAAATCGTTCCGCAGACGATGGCCGAGATCTACCACATCATGCCGGTGTCGCTGAAGGACAACGTGCTCACCGTGGCCATGGCGGACCCGCAGAACGTGGCCGCTCTGGACGACCTGCGCAACTTTCTGGGACATGAAGTGCGCGGAGCGGTGTCCAGTCCCGCCGAAGTCGAAGAAGCCATTCAGAGGCATTATTCAGAACGCGAAGAAACGATCAGCGATGTGATCAGCGATCTGACTTCGGAAGAAGACGAACAGCAGCAGGTGCGCGGCTACGACCTGGCTTCCGAAGAAGAACTGTCGGATGCGGCTCCCATCAAGAAACTGCTGAACATGGTGATTCTGCTGGCCATCCGCGACCAGGCCAGCGACATCCATCTGGAACCGTTCGAGGATGAATTCAAGATCCGTGTGCGGGCGGACGGCGTGCTGTACGAAATGGTGCCGCCGCCGCGGCATCTGGCGAACGCCATCGTCTCGCGGATCAAGGTGATGTCCGATCTGGACATTGCCGAACGCCGGCTGCCGCAGGACGGCCGCATCGAACTGAATGTGGGCGGCAATCCTGTCGACCTGCGGGTCAGCGTGCTGCCGACCCTGTTCGGCGAAGCGGTCGTCATGCGGGTGCTGGACCGCACCGTGGTGGCTCTGGATCTGAACAAGATCGGCATGGATGCCACCACGCTCAACCGCTTCCGGTCGCTCATCAAGGCGCCCAACGGGATTCTCCTGGTGACCGGTCCCACCGGCAGCGGCAAAACCACCACGCTCTATTCGGCCCTCAACGAACTGAACGACACCGAAACGAAGATCATCACCAGCGAAGACCCCATCGAATACGACATCGAAGGCATCGTTCAGGTGCCCATCAATCCGGATGTCGGAGTGACCTTCGCCAATGTGCTGCGGGCCATTCTGCGGCACGACCCGGACAAGATTCTGGTGGGAGAAATCCGCGACTACGAAACCGGCGAAATCGCCGTGCAGAGTGCTCTGACGGGACATCTGGTATTCAGCACGCTGCACACCAACGATGCGCCCACCGCCATCACGCGGCTGCGGGACATGGGCGTTCCCGCGTTTCTGATCACCGCCACGGTCGAAGCCATTCTGGCCCAGCGGCTGGTCCGCCGCATCTGCACGGAATGCCGGACGGAATTCGAACCGTCCGATGAACTGCTCATGGAACTGCAGCTGCCCCTGGACACGGCCCGCAAATACAAATTTTACTACGGCCGCGGCTGTGCCCGCTGCAGCAATTCCGGCTACAAGGGACGCATCGGGCTGTACGAACTGCTGACGGTCACCGACGAAATCCGCGACTGCATCGCGTCGGAACAGTCGGCCGATGAAATCCGCGAAGTCGCCCGCAGTCAGGGCATGACCACCCTGCGCGAAGCCGGCCTCAAACTCATTTTCGACGGCAAGACCACCATCGACGAAGTCGTCCGCGAAACCATCATGGACGACGTGGAATAGCCGGTCGGATTTCTGCGGCCGGTACGCTGGTTTTCTGCGAACCGAAGGAACCGCCGCGAACCTCCGGATGCAGCGCCCCTCACCCCGGCCCTCTCCCTCTGGGAGAGGGAGACTGTGAGGCCCGGTCCTCGTCCAAAGGAAGAGGGAGATTGTGACCGCCCCGTTCTCTCGCGGTGAGAATGGGAGAAAACGTTCGCCCTGTCCTTCAGTCGCCCTTACAGGTTGCTTCAATTGTCCTGCCCGGAAGCGTTCGAGACCGGATCCAGAGTCCGCATCCTGACCCCCTCTCCCACCGGGAGAGGGCCGGGGTGAGGGAACGGGCAGGGTGAACACTGCCGGACGGCCGCTGCCGCGACACGACCGTGAGATTTGCGCGTTTCTGGACGCCGTTCGCCGGACCGGTAGACTGCTTCTGAGCTGCGGATGGGTGTCATCGGCAGACGGGGAAACCGTTCCGGCCGGAATTCCGGATGGACGGCCTGCGGGAAAATCCGCAGGAGGCATGGCGGCCGGGACTGTGGACAGAGCTTCATGAATTCAGCATGATGTACCGTCTCAGGGGAATCAGGATGTCAGGACGTCCTTTGAAAATTTCGGAGCCAGGCGGGCAGGATGCCTGCAGCCGGACAGGCTCCGGGACGGATCCGCTGATTCCTGGAACGCCGATCTGACGGGAGACCGCGGCATGCCAATCTTCCAGTACGAAGCGATGGACAGCACGGGCCTTGAAGTGAAGGACACGATCGAGGCGCCGTCGGAAGCCGAAGCCCAGACGATGATTCGTGAAAAGGGCTTCTATGTCACCAAGATCCGCGAGAAGGACCGGAAGAAGAAAGAAGACGCACCGGCCCGGTCGAAGGATGCGGAACGCCGTAAGGCCTTCACCATCGGCGGAGTCAAGGCGAAGCAGCTCACGCTGTTCACGCGCCAGTTGTCCACGCTTCAGGACGCCGGCCTGCCCGTTCTCCGCAGCCTCCGGATTCTGGAACAGCAGAACAAACCCGGGGCTCTGCGCAACGCTCTGATGGACATCATCGAAGACATCGAATCGGGCAACACGCTGTCCGAAGCGATGGCCAGACAGCCGAAGGCCTTCGACAATCTGTATGTGAACATGGTGAAGGCCGGGGAGGCCAGTGGGGCGCTGGAAGTCATTCTGCAGCGTCTGGCGGAATTCAAGGAAAAATCCCAGTCGCTCAAACGGAAGATCATCGGCGCCATGATCTACCCGGCCGCCGTGATTTCCGTGGCGGTGGGGATCGTGTCGTTCATCATGATTTTCATCATTCCGAAGTTCAAAGAGATCTTCGAAGGCTTCGGACTGGATCTGCCGGTGATGACTCAGATGCTCATCGGATTCAGCGATCTGACGGCCAAATACTGGTACATGATCTTCATCATCCCGCTGGCCTTCTGGATCTTCATCAAGATTCTGCGCAAGAACCAGACCGGAGCGTTCGTGGTCGACTGGGTGTCGCTGCGCATACCGCTCATCGGAAAAATCCTCCACATGGGCATCATTGCGCGCATCACGCGCACCCTGGGAACGCTCATTGCATCCGGCGTTCCCATTCTGGAAGGCCTCATCATTTCCCGCGACACGGCCGGCAATGCGGTGTTCGTGCGCGCGTTCGACAACATCTACACGGCCATTCGCGAAGGGGAAACCATCGCCGTGCCGCTGCGGGAATCGAAGATCGTGGATGATCTGGTGGTGAACATGGTGGACGTGGGGGAAGAAACGGGAGCACTGGACGACATGCTCTACAAGGTGGCCGACGTCTACGACGAAGAAGTGGAAGTGCGGGTGGAAAGCCTCGTGAGTCTTCTGGAACCGATCATGGTGGTCGTCCTGGGGCTCATTGTGGGCTTCATCGTGATCGCCCTGTTTCTGCCGCTGGTGGAACTGCT
>WFTL01000129.1 GCA_015485495.1 Planctomycetaceae bacterium | reverse complement strand
GGCACACTGACAGTCGTGGACACGGAAATCGTTTCGATGACCGGCTGCTGAACGGTCAGATCTCCGGCTCCGGCTCCACCGCCACCGAACCCGCCGGCTCCACCGCGAAGACCGCCGGCCGCACCGCCACCGAATCCGCCGCCGGCGCGGCCGCCGCCGATTCCGCCACCGGCTCGGCCGCCGCCGAATCCGCCGCCGATTCCTCCAAATCCCAGGCCGCCGCCGCCGGCGCCACCCAGACCACCGCGGCCACCGCCGAACCCACCGGCTCCACCAAGTCCACCGCCCAGACCACCGCCCAGTCCACCGCCGAACCCGCCGGCGGCGGAGCACTGGGGCTGGGCGGCATCGGCGGAATCGGCGGCGGCCGAGCCGGTGGCGGATTCGGCGGCGGCCGCGCCGGCGGCGGATTCGGTGGTGGTGCGGCCGGCGGTCTTCGCGGTGGAGCCGGCGGGTTCGGTGGCGGTGGAGCCGGAGCCGGAGATCTGACCGTTCAGCAGCCGGTCATCGAAACGATTTCCGTATCCACGACTGTCAGTGTGCCGGATGGCGGAACCGTTCTGCTGGGTGGCGTCAAACGCCTGCGGGAAGGCCGCACGATGTTCGGAGTACCGATTCTGAACAAGATTCCCTACGTCAGCCGACTGTTCAAGAACAGTGGTGTGGGCCGCGAAACCGAAAGCATCATGCTGATGGTCACTCCGCGAATCATCATTCAGGAGGAGGAAGAAGACCTGGTTCTGGGAACATCCAGCGACTGACGTCCGGTGGGTCATGCGGAGAATGCGGGTTCTCTGCTGACATGCGCCCGTTCGGTTCAGGTGCGGTCTGAACGACGGACGGAATCCGGATCAGACTGTGTGTTCCTCACTGATCCTTTTGGCGACAAAAGGCAGTTCCGGGGTCCGAGCCGTCGCAGCATGCGGGTGCTGCGACGGCTTTTTTCTTTGGTGTGTTATTCCTGCTGCCCCCAGAGAAAAAAACGGGCTGCTTTGAAATCAAAGCAGCCCTTTATGGTCAGATTCACGGGAACCTGCGACGGTGGGGACGCAGCGAGTCAGGCGAAGATCGAGTCACGTCAGACGTGCACTCACAGAAGATCCCGGCCTACGCAGATTGTTGAGACCGCCGTCGGAGTCGCATCCGTCAATCTGAATATCTGCCGGCAGATGCCGACAGGGATTTCCGTCAGCTACCTTGATCGGATGTCCGTCTGCCTGCCTGCAGAAAATCATCCGCCGACCCGCACATTCGGTCGTATTGCCGGTCCGCCAGGATTCCGCCATCCGGGCGACACACTGGATCGGCGGCGCAATTGTCCGATCTTTCGCAAAAACGGGCCGGACTCCAGCATTTTACTGAAGATGCCGCTGCACGCTCGGCGCGTCGGGATGATCGATCACACCGCGTTCGGTCACGATGGCACTGATGAGTTCAGCGGGCGTCACATCGAAAGCCGGGTTGTAGATGCGAACTCCGTCGGGCACGGTCTGACGACCGAAACCATGCGTGATTTCGTCCGCCGGTCTCTGTTCGATCGGAATGTCGCCTGCGGCAGAAATCGTCAGATCGAATGTCGTGGAAGGAGCCGCGATATAGAACGGAATGTCATGCGCCTTCGCCAGAACAGCCAGGCCGTACGTGCCGATTTTGTTGGCGGCATCCCCTCGCGCTGTGATGCGATCGGCTCCGGTGATCACCGCCTGCACGCGGCCTTCTTTCATCACCTGAGCGGCCATGCTGTCGCAGATGACCGTCACGTCGATGCGGCGCTGCTGCAGTTCCCAGGCAGTCAGGCGGGCTCCCTGCAGCAGCGGCCGGGTCTCATCAGCATAAACGTGCGGCCGGCGGCCGGATGCAGCCGCCGCGAAAATCACAGACAGCGCCGTCCCGTCGCCTGCGGTTGCCAGAGCGCCCGCATTGCAGTGCGTGAGGACCCCCTGAACGGAATCCAGCAAGAACGCCCCATTCCGCCCGATGTCCCGGCACATCTGCTCGTCTTCCGACTGGATCCGACAGGCCTGATCATAGAGCAGATCGTGCACGTCTGCTGCCGGTTCGTCGGGATGCCGGTCGGCCACCGTCTGCATGCGGTTCACAGCCGCCGACAGATTGACGGCCGTTGGCCGGCTGTCCGTCAGAAGCCGGCCCGTGTCCCGCAGCTTTCGATCGAACGCCTCCCGGTCACCGTTTCGAACCGACTGCGTTCCCAGCACCATTCCCCAGGCGGCGGCCACTCCGATTGCCGGCGCCCCCCGAACGACCAGACGACAGATGGCATCGCGCAGCGCTTCCGCACTGGTCACTTCCACTTCCGTATACTGTTCAGGAAGCCGCGTCTGATCCGTGAGAAACAGTGTTCCTTCGGCATCGCCCTGCCATCGAAGCGTGCGGTATGGGGCCGTCATGACTGCTGCTCCGGAGGTCGATTCTCCGCCATGATGACATCGTAGTCTCCGAAGCGTTCCGCACGGACATGGTCGAACAAAGCCGTCATGCGTTCCGTATGCCAGTCGGTCAGGCGCGTCACCAGATGCAGGCGGCCTCCGGTTCTCAGACTGCGGCGGGCCGACTGGAGAAACAGTTCGGAAATGCGATGGTCAGAATAGTACGGTGGATTGGTCAGATACAGATCCCAGACACCTTCGTCCGGCAGAACCGCATGACAGGACAGCATCGTGGTGACGTTGTCCACCTGGTTGCTGTGAACCGTCTGTTCAGCAGCCTGTACGGCGCGGGCGTGACTGTCGACCGCCAGAATCCGGGCTGCGGGATACCGCAGCGCGGCGGCCACGGCCACAGCTCCACAGCCGCAGCCCATGTCCACGATTCGGGAAGGACAAAATGAAGACGGCAGCCGGCTGAGTGAACGGATGAGCGCCCGCCCGCCGGCATCCAGACGCCGGTGACTGAAAACGCCCGGCCGGGAATGGCAGCGAATGAGACGTCCTTCGTCTCGAAAAGCGAACTCCGCCGCGAATGAACGGCGGCGGGCCGGATCGGGCCGACGTCGGGCCACATAGCACACGCCGTCAGCGTGCGGCCGGACCGTCACCCGACCGTACAGTGTGCGTAACTGCCCGTGCAGCCACGTATCGCGGCGGTTGTCCGTACTGACGATGACGCGTCCCTTCGGGCAGATCCGGTCGGAAGCCTGCTGCAGCAGATCGCGTGTCAGTTCCGACGCATCGCGGGAACTCGTCGGCAGCAGAACCGTATCGAACAGACCGTCCGGCAGATCCGGCAGACAGTGCACCTGAACGGGGCCGCCGACGTCGTCGGCCTGCTGCATCTGATCGATCAGCGATGTGAGCAGAAAATGGTCCATCGTGAACACGTCCCACCGCACGTCGGAACGGATTTTCAGCAGTGCGGAGGCCAGTCCGGTGCCGTTCTGCAGAATCAGCAGGGCGGATCCTGGCAGCACGGCATCCACACCACTCAGCAGGACCCGGTCGGCCGCATGGCGAAGTCGGGGAACCGGTGCGGTCGTCATCACATGACTTCCGCCGTCTCGATGCCCAGCAGCGACAGTCCGGTGCGGATGCCGCGGGCGGCCAGATCGCACAGCAGAAGTCGGCTGTTCCGAAGGTCGGGCGTTTCGGCATCCCGAACAGAACATGCCCCATAAAACCGACTCAGACAGCCGGCGGTTTCGAACAGCCAGACCGTCATCAGATGGGGCCGGTAGTCGGCCAGCACGTCATCGACCGCTTCACTGAATCGCAGAATCTGCAGAGCCAGAGTCCGTTCTTCGGCGGTCGGCAGCAGAACCGGTCCGTCCGATGCTGCGACCGCCGACCGGTCGATGCCCAGACGCCGAAAAATGCCGCAGATGCGGGCAAAGGCATACTGCATATAGGCGGCCGTGTTGCCGGTGGTGGCCAGCATCCGATCCCAGTCGAACACATAGTCGCTGTCGCGGTTGTGGTGCAGATCGGCATACTTGATGCCTCCCAGTCCCACGATGTCCGCCACCCGGCGCCGGTCTTCTTCGGTCAGCAGAGGTTCATCACGTTCGTCGTCGTTGGCATCCACCACCGGCCGGGCCCGCTGCACGGCTTCATCCAGCAGGCTTTCCAGTCCGACCACGTCGCCGGATCGCGTTTTGTACGGCCGTCCGTCGCGGCCCATCACGGTCCCGAAGGCCACGTGTCGGCAGGACGGCGGCTGTTCCAGCCAGCGATCGGCGGTGGCGAACAGAAGCCGAAAGTGTTCCGACTGACGGCTGTCGACCACATACAGAATTTCGTCTGCCTGAAGTTCCCGGACCCGCCAGGCAATCGTCGCCAGATCCGTGGTGGCATAGGTGAACGCACCATCGGTCTTCTGCACAATAAACGGAGCCTCATTCCCGTCGATGAACACACAGACCGCTCCGTCGCTGTCCACGGCCAGGCCGCGATCCTTCAGTTCGGCCACGACACCGGCCAGCTCGTCATGGTAGGCGCTTTCGCCGCGCGTCAGATCGAATGTGATCTGCAGCCGGTCGTACACCCGCTGCAGCGCCTCCAGGCACTTCGGAAGAAACTCCTCCCACAGCGCCCGATTTTCCGGATCTCCGGCATGCAGACGTGACGTTTCCAGCCTCGACAGCCGGGCGATGTCCGTATGTTCCCGGGCCTGATTCCGCAGTTCGGCAGACGATTCCACCGCGTCGATGCGGGCCTGCAGGCTCTGCAGACGTTCTTCCAGTTCCGCAATCTGACGACGCATGGCCTTTTTCTGCTTTTTCCGGGAGCCATCGTCGGCCTGAGAATCCATTTCCAGTTGCTGCAGGGCCGCCCGCCGGTCTTCAAGCTGTTTCCGAATTCCAGGCAGACTCTCCCGGGCGGCATGGTATTCGGTGAGCTGATTGACGAGACGATACAGACGCGCCAGTTCTCCCACCGGATCTGTCTGCCAGGCATCGGCATCGACGAAATGCCGATAGCCGTAAATGATCATGCCGAACTGTGTCCCCCAGTCCCCGATGTGATTGTCGGTCGTCACCTGATGGCCGGCAAACCGCAGCATGCGGGCGATGGCATCGCCGATGACGGTGCTGCGCAGATGGCCCACGTGCATCGGTTTGGCCACATTCGGAGAGGAGAAATCCACCACGATGTGGCGAGGGTTCTTCACCGGCTCGCTTCCCAGCCGGTCGTCTCCGGCAATGTCACCGATGCATTTCGCGATCCAGGCGTCCTTCAGTTTCAGGTTGATGAAACCAGGGCCGGCGACCTCCGGCGGTTCACACAGATCGCCCACATTCAGTTCCGATACGATCCGTTCGGCGATCTCACGCGGCGGCTTTTTCAGGACACGGCCAAGCGGCATGGCGCAGTTCGCCTGATAATCGCCGAATCGCGGATCCTGCGACGGACGGATCATCTCCAGCAGACTTTCCGCGTCGTCCGTGAGCTGTTCCAGAACCGGACGAAACCGGTCACGAAGTTCGGACAGAATGTTCATCTGAAAAAGACTTTCCGCGGTCTGGCGTGGACACCGGGCTGTCAGCACAGATCAGACGTTCCGGTCTGATTCCGCTGTCCTGGGAGGACAGAACTGACGAGGATCGGCTTCGGAACAGCGCTGTCAGCGCCGGACGACAGGCAGGTGCACTCGTCCCGCAGCAGTCCGTTGCTGCCGATCCGGCCGGCAGCCGTTCATTTTCCCTCAGCCTGATCGCCTGCCGATGTGTCAGCCGGCGGCGTTTTTGAAGAACCGGCCGACCGCTCCCGGGAATGGTTCCGGCGATTTCCACCCATCATGATCCTCCACAGATCCACCTTCATGGGGGCGCCCTGCAGGCGTTCCAGAAGCTGCTTCTGTTCTTCCGTGATCACGGCCAGCGCCATTTCTGCAGCAGCCTGCTGGGTTTCCCGGACCAGACGACCGATTTCGTTCCGATCCCGTTTTCCGGATGAAACCATCTCCAGAATTCTGGTCCGCAGGCGGCCCTGCTCCTTCGCGATTTCCTGTTCCACTTCCTGCAGACGCTGTTCCTGTTCCGCGGACAGCTCCAGAGTATCCCGGAGCGCTGCAACGGGCGTGAGCTGCAGTTTCGCCTGGAGAATCATTTCATCGAGCCGCTGAAGCTGCGCCGGCTTCAGCAGTTCCGCAACGCGGCTGTCTGCCCGTCGGCTGATTTCGGCAGCCTCCTGGGCCAGCTTTTCCCGCAGCTCCTTCTTCTCTTCCGGCGTGAGAAACGTGAACGCCGACCGGTCCGGACGTGCCTGCCGCCGTTCCTTCTCCCAGGACGCAATGACCTGATCGATCGCCTGTGCCTGGCCGGCATCGATGTCCAGTTCCTCCCGCACCGGCTCAATGCTCAAAGCCAAAGCACGACTGATGATCATCTGACCGCGGCTCCGGCGAGACGACTGCGCTGAAGCCGTCGAAATCAGCAGCAGTGCAGCCAGAACCACGGCAGACAGTTGGCCAGTGCGAATCATCAGGCAGCTCCCCAAAAGGCGACGAATCCCGCCTTCAGCATACGCCGACGACGGACTGCCGCAAAGCACGTTTCCAGGGGCAGCCAGACAGGACGCCCGGTTTTTCGGATCTGAGACACCGGAATCGGATCATAACCAGCCAGCCGATGCGGCCGATGCGACCGGCCCCGGGCCGATCCGTCGCAGCCTCCCGGTCGCGGTCAGTATTCTCCGACGGAGGCCGTGGTTTCTCCGACATCGGCCATGGTGGACTTCACGATCTGTCGAACCGTCCGGGCATCCCGTTCCTTAATGAAGCGATCCAGAGCGTCCTCGAAGCTCATCACACCCAGATCGCCGTCGATGCGGCAGCGAACAGAAACGGCGTTCTGTTCAGCTTCGCGGGGACCCACGATGAGCATGTAGGGGATCAGTTCGAGCTGAGCTTCCCGGATTTTTGCCTGGACCCGGGCGCTCTGCAGATCTGCCGTGACACGAAAGCCGTGTTTCTGCAGCCGTTCCGCCACATCCACGGCGTAGGCATCCGATTTTTCGCTCAGCGGCAGAACGCGAATCTGTTCCGGCGCCAGCCACAGCGGGAATGCCCCGGCGAAATGTTCGATGAGGACACCCACGAAGCGTTCCATGGAACCGAACGGCGCCCGGTGAATCATGACCGGCCGATGCGGGCGGTTGTCCGGACCGATGTATTCCAGTTCGAACCGCTCCGGCAGGTTGTAATCGAGCTGCACGGTTCCGAGCTGCCATTCCCGTCCCAGACAGTCTTTCACCATGAAGTCCGCCTTCGGGCCATAGAAAGCCGCCTCGCCCGCCACCTCGGTAAACGGAATGTCCGCCTTCGAAAGAACACTGCGCAGGGTCGATTCCGCCTGTTCCCAGAGTTCCTCACTGCCCACATACTTGTCGGATGCCGGATCCCTGGTGGACAGCTGGACGCGATAATCGTCCATTCCCACCGCGTCCAGAACGTACTGCACGAGCTGCAGCGTCTTTCGGAATTCCTCTTCCACCTGATCCGGCGTGCAGAACAGGTGGGCATCATCCTGTGTGAACCCTCGGACACGCAGAAGTCCGTTGAGTTCACCGGACTGTTCATGACGGTACACGGTTCCGAATTCGGCCAGGCGGACCGGCAGATCACGGTAACTGCGGGGAATCGCCCGGTACATCTGCACATGATGCGGGCAGTTCATGGGACGCAGCAGATACCGTTCCTGCTGCCGTTCCCATTCTCGGAGCCGCCGGCGTTTGTCATCGGTGGAACCGTTCAGAGGAAAGTCATCGGCCGGAAATCCCATCACCCGGGCAGCTTCCAGCAGAGACTGTTCCTGGTCGGCCGTGGGCGGCGACACGTCGGCATCATCCGGATCCAGAGCCCGGATCCAGTAGTCCACGAGCTGTCCGGCCGAATGCCCGAACAGCGGAGCGAACTGGGAATCCCGGTAATAAGGGAAATGTCCGCTGGTTTCGTACATTTCCACGCGGCCGATCTGGGGCGAATAGACCGGGGTGTATCCACTGCGGAGCAGTTCGTCGCGGATGAAATCTTCCAGTGTGGCCCGGATGGTGGCCCCTTTCGGCAGCCACAGACACAGCCCCTGTCCCACTTCCGGACTGATCGTGAACAGCTTCAGACGGCTGCCCAGAACACGGTGGTCCCGTTTTTTGGCTTCTTCAAGCTGTTCCAGCCAGGCCCGCAGTTCCTTTTTGTCGAAGAACGCCGTGCCGTACAGACGCTGCAAAGGGCGGTTGGACGCATCGCCCTTCCAGTGCGATCCGGCAACGCTGAGCACCTTGAATGCGCGCACCATTCCGGCATGGGGCAGATGCGGTCCGCGGCACAGGTCGACAAACTCCCCCTGCCGATAAAAACTGAGTTCTTCGTGATCTGCCAGACCGGTTTCGATGTGCTCCACCTTGAGTTCCTGCCCGAGATCCTGGCAGAGCTGAATGGAATCGGCGCGGTTCATGGTGAACCGTTCGAACGGTTCCGCTTCCCGGATGATGCGTTTCATTTCCGCTTCGATCTTCGGAAAATCGTCCTCACGAATGGGCGTATCGAGATCGAAGTCGTAATAGAACGTGTTGCCCCGCACCGGCCCGAAGGCCAGTCCCACGCCTTCATACAGCCGCATCACAGCACGAGCCATGATGTGCGCGCAACTGTGACGCAGGACAGCGGCCGCTTCGGCATCCCGCGTCGTCAGAAGCTTCAGAGGAACGGGCCGCAGGTCTGTCAGTTCCGCCAGGGGCCGCGTGGCATCCACCACCTGGCCATCGATGTCTGCCGCCACTGTGGCCCGCCGCAGGCCGTCACTGATTCCGGCAGCGATGTCCAGCGCTGTGGAATGATCGTCCTTGTCCAATACGGTTCCGTCGGGAAGCTGGACCTGAATCATCAGGGAAAACCTGTTGGCTGACGACGCGTTCCCCTGCGGGCAAAGGAGCGGCCGGAAGAGCGTGCCGGTTCCGCTGAATGTCGAGCCGCACCAGGACCGGATATGCGGAACATGGCAGAGAACGGAAATCTGCGTTCCAAACACGCAGCGCGACGGGTTATAGCGGCGTTCCCCGGGCGACTCAACGACAGTCCCGCAATCCGCATATTCGGGACATCCGGATGACCGTCGGACAGCCGGACAGCCGGTTCCTTCCCCCGAGCGGCAGGATGGGGCCGCCTGACCGCGGGGATTCGCGGGAACCGGTCAGATTGTGCCGTCCGGCTGTTGAGGATGCCTGGGGATCCGTTCTAATGGTTCGGCTGAGACGCAGGCGGCCGGCGGGCCGCGTTTTCAACGGAATGGAACTTCGATGACTCGGCATATCTTCGTCACCGGCGGCGTGGTCAGTTCCCTGGGAAAAGGGCTGACGTCGGCTTCCATCGGCATGCTGCTGGAACGGCGCGGGCTGACCGTCCGCATGCAGAAACTGGATCCCTACATCAATGTGGATCCGGGCACCATGAGTCCCTACCAGCACGGCGAAGTGTACGTTCTGGACGACGGAGCCGAAACGGATCTGGATCTGGGCCACTACGAACGGTTCACGTCCAGCCCGCTGAACCGGGATTCCAATTACACGACCGGCCAGATTTACCAGACAGTCATCGAAAAGGAACGCCGCGGCGAATACCTGGGCGGCACCGTGCAGGTGGTTCCGCACATCACGGATGAGATCAAGCGCTGTATCCGCAAACTGGCCGTTCCCGGTGTGGACGTGGTCATTACGGAACTGGGCGGCACGGTGGGAGACATCGAAGGGCTGCCGTTTCTGGAAGCCATCCGCCAGATTCCTCTGGATGTCGGCAAGGAAAACTGTCTGTTCGTGCATCTGACACTGGTGCCCTATCTGAAGGCGGCCCGCGAAGCCAAAACCAAGCCGACTCAGCACAGCGTGCAGCAGCTTCGGGAAATCGGAATTCAGCCCGACATTCTGATCTGCCGCACCGAACGCCCCATTGGTCGGGAACACACCGACAAAATCGCTCTGTTCTGCAACGTGGAAAAACGGGCCGTCATCGAAGAAGTCGACAAGGAATTCTCCATCTACGAAGTGCCGCTGGGGCTGGTGGAACACGGTCTGGACGAACTCATCGTGGAAAAACTCAGCCTCAGCGCCGCTCCTCTGGAACTGGACGATTATCACGATCTGATTCATCGGATCCGCAATCCGCGTCACGAAGTCACGATTGCGGTCGTGGGCAAGTACATCGATCACCGGGACGCCTACAAATCCATCTATGAATCGCTCGACCACGCCGGGTTTCAGCATTCCACACGAATCATCGTCAAACGTGTGGAAGCGGAAGAACTGGAACGTCAGGACACCGACGCACTGCTCAACGGGGTCGACGGAGTACTCGTCCCCGGCGGATTCGGCATGCGGGGCGTGGACGGAAAAATTCAGGCCGTCCGCTGGGCACGGGAAAATCGGGTGCCCTATTTCGGCATCTGTCTGGGGATGCAGTGTGCCGTTGTGGAATTTGCCCGCAATGTCATGCATCTGGACGATGCGAACAGCAGCGAATTCGCTGCCGACACTCAGCATCCTGTTATCTGCCTTCTGGAAGAACAGCAGGGCATCGATGAAAAGGGCGGCACGATGCGACTGGGAGCACAGCGCTGCCTGCTGGCCGAAGGATCGCGCTCAGCGATGGCCTACGGCACTCTGGATATCAGCGAACGGCACCGTCACCGCTACGAATTCAATCCGGACTACCGGGAACAGTTCATTCATGCCGGCATGGTTCCCGTGGGAACCAGTCCCGACGGCACCCTCGTGGAAGTCGTCGAAATTCCCGACCATCCGTGGTTCGTGGCCGTCCAGTACCATCCGGAATTCCGGTCGCAGCCCAATCATCCGCACCCGCTGTTCGCCGGATTCATCGAAGCGGCATTGAAACTGCGCAGCGAACGGCCGCGCCAGCTCGTGTGAATTCCTCCCCGACCGTCGCGCCGAACCGGTCGCTCCGCGAAGATCCGCACCGGATGCAGGCCGACCGCGTCAGCTCAGCAGATCATGAATCGGTTCGGCCGCCGGATTGGCAATGGGGATTTCGCGGCCGTCGATGAGGAACGAACCGCTCGTGTCGACATCCAGCGCCGCCAGGTACGTGTGGAACAGGGCCGCGTGGTCGACTTCGTTTTCCACGACTTCCGTTCCACGTTCGTTCGTTTTGCCGTACGTGGCTCCGCGGGGAATGCGGCGTCCGGCCATCACGATCGTCCAGGCCTTCGACCAGTGATCGCGGCCATACCGATGATTGACACGCGGTGTCCGTCCGAATTCGGACAGGAACACGATCAGCGTGGATTCCAGCATGCCCCGATCGGCCAGGTCCGCCACGAAACAACTGAAGGCCCGATCGACTTCCGCAAGCTGTTCGATGTGAAAATTGAAATTCTCATGGTGCGTGTCGTAATTGGAATGCGTCACCCTGACAACCGGTGTCCCGTGTTCCAGCAGACGTCGGGCCAGCAGAGCGTGCCGTCCCAGATCATGACGGCCGTACCGTTCCTGGTCGCGCTGCGGTTCTTTCGTCACATCGAACACATCCCGCTGACTCATCATCTGCAGCGCCTGTTCGTAGGAATGCCCGTACACTTCTGCCATGGACGTGCGCCGGCGGGCCAGGAACCGTTCATTCATCCGGCGGCGGATTTCCTGACGCGATGCATCCGCTTCCACGGAAATGCTGTCCGGCAGGCTGGAATGCTGAGGCGGTTTGCCGCCGCCCAGATTCACTGCCGCATAACGCGGTCCCAGCCAGGCCGCATCGTTGCCGCGGCTGCCGCTGCCTCCCGGAGTGATGACGATCTGAGCCGGAAGAGCATAGTCTTCCGGTGTGATCGTTCGGGCGGCCACTGCACCGATCTCCGGATCACCGGATCCGGGTGTCTGAACCCGACCGGTGAGCACCTTGTAGCGGCCCTTGCCGTGATCGTCTTCCGCCGTGTTGACTCCGCGAATCAGACACAGATGGTGCATCTGCTTTGCAGTTTCCGGCAGCAGTTCACTGATGTGAATTCCCGGTACCGACGTGGGAATCGACAGAAACGGCCCGCCCGTGTCCGTTCCCGGTTTGGGGTCCCAGCTTTCAAGCTGACTGAGACCGCCATGCATGTCCCAGATCACCAGGTGCTTCTGATCGCGGCGGAGCTGGTCCGACAGGGCCGGACCGGCAAACGTACTCAGCCCCCCCACGACCACTCCGGCCGTTCCCAGAAAACGGCGGCGGGCCATCTGATGAGCTGTCGATCTGCAGGGATACTTCAGTGACATGATTGCGTTCCTGCCGGCAGCAGCCGAATCGAACAGCCGCCGCACCTGATGTTCAGTATGTTCAGTGGTTGAAACGGAATTCCATGGACGTCAGCAGCCCCCAGACCAGTTCCTGAGCCGCCGCGGCGCGATCCTCCGCCCGGGATTCCAGCACCCGACCGGTTTCCGTCACTTCTTCCGGAGACGGATAACGCCCCAGCACGCTCAGATACAGTTCCTCCGCAGCCGCCTGAGAAGATTCCGAACGGATGATGCGGGCCGTGACATTGTCCTCCGTGGGAGCGATCCACCCGTTGACCAGCCCCGCATTCGCCACGAACAGAGCCTGATCGGCCGTGGCGAAAAAGTCATCCTGCGGCTGACCGGCCGCCGCCGCATACACACGGACAAAATGAGCGATGTGGCCTTTCAGAGCATCGTACGTTTCCTGTTCCGCCTGCCGCAGCCGATCAGCCTCGACAGACGCATCCTGTTTCTGCCCCTCGGTCGAAGGCTGCTCGGGAGCATGCTGCAAAGCGTGCTTTTTCCATTCACGATCGTAAACTCCTGTCACCTTCATCACGGACCAGCCCATCTGTTCCGGCGTCAGAGGTTTCAGACCGGCCAGAGCGGCTGTCGACGCCAGCCCGTCCGTGATCTGCGCCATCGCCGCTGCGACCGCCTGGGATGCTTCGTACGCTGACTGCCGCGCCTGTTCCAGATCTTTCAGAAGCTGCTGCAGGGCCTGCTGATGCCTGTTCTGTTCGGCAAGAGCCTGCTGCAGCGCCGCAGCAGCCTGCTGCTGTTCAGAT
>WFTL01000128.1 GCA_015485495.1 Planctomycetaceae bacterium | reverse complement strand
GTTCCGCACCATGTATTTCAGCCGCATCAGATGATCGGCGGTGCGCACAAGAGAATCGGCTGCCAGATCGATCTGGCACTGACCGGCTGTGGCCACCTCCCGATGATGCCCTTCTGTGGCCACCCCGCTTTCCTGCAGCGCCTGCATGATTTCCGTACGCAGCGGCATCAGCGTGTCGGCCGGCGGCAGAGGCAGATATCCTTCGCGCCGGCGCACCTGGTGCCCGGAAGACTTCCTGTGGCCCTGCTGCCACTGTCCCTCCCGGCTGTCCACCGCATGGAAGGCCCGGTGAATCGACTGGTCGAAACGCACCGCATCGAAAACGAAGAACTCCACCTCCGGACCGATGCCCACGCGATCGGCCACTCCCGTGGACAGCATGTGACTTTCTGCCTTGCGGGCGATGCTGCGGGGATCGCGCGGATAACTCTGATGCGTGACCGGATCACGTACGTTGCCGAGTACCGCCAGAGTCCCCGGCATGAACGGATCCACGAACGCTGTGCCGGGATCCGGAACGATCAGCATGTCGCTTTCGTGAATGGCCTGCCAGCCGCGCATCGACGACCCGTCGAATCCGAAACCGTCTTCGAAGCGATCTTCGGTGAGCTGGTCTGCCGGAATCGTGACGTGCCGCTGGACGCCCTGGAAATCCGTGAATCGCAGATCGATCGCCAGAATCTCCCGCTGGCGACACAGAGCAATCACTTCCCTCGGGGAAAATTCCGTATGATTCATGACCCCGCGCTTTTTCGTTCAGAAGGCGTTCCGGACGTTTCGCCGGACGGCTGGATCGATTCGGCCTGTCGATTCAACTGCCGCTCGTAAAATCTCAGAGTCGACTGCAGTTCCAGACTGTACGGCTGTATCTGGACAGCCCGTTTCTGCCAGTTCAAAGCTTCCGCAGCATCTCCCTGCTCATAGAACACGCGGGCCACCGTGTCCAGAATCCCCGCGTGCCGATGCTCCATCTTTTCGCTGGCCCGCATGGCGGCGCTCATCGCCAGATTCAGGTCGCGTCCCCGTCCCTGAGCGGTCGCAATGGTCCAGGCGATGTGATTCATCATTGCCGCATCATCCGGACGATCCGCCATGACGGTCCGGGCGAGTTGTCCGAATTCTTCATAAAGCCGCTGCACGGAAAGCAGTTCGAGCTGCATCAGCAGCATCCGAAACTCATCTTCCCGGAACTCCGCCAGTTCCCTCAGAACCTCCAGAATTCCCTGGACGTCTTCGTTCCATGCCGCCGCCATCATCCGCCGACGGGCCCGAAACAGTCTCACAGACCGATCCAGATCGAAGCGCCCGTCGCGAATCTGCTCCAGAACAGGATCCATCTCCACAGGACTGCCGATCCACGCGATCCGTCCGCTGCGATCTGTCACGAACACACAGGGGATCCGTTCCTGACCGGCCGCATCCATGTACCGCGCGAACGATCGGCTGTCCCGGTCGACGGCGATGCTGTAATCCGCCAGTTCCCCCCAGGTGCCTCCCGTCACAGCCTGCTGCCCCAGAAATTCACGGACTCGTTCCGGATCTTCCGTGGTGATCGCAATCAGTTCCACCAGGTGGGCCATCCGTTCCTTCACTTCATGCATCCGCCGGATGCTGAACTGAGACGGGCGGCACCAGGTGGCCCAGAACTCCACCACACGAATCCGTCCCGGTCGGGGCGTGGCGGAAAATGCCGGCCCGTGAACGACTTCCAGAACGTCCAGTTCAGGCGCCGCCATCCCGGGTTCCAGCGTCACCGGCCGCATGACAACCGGCCCGGCTGCCGCCTGTGCATCCGGCTCAGCAGAATCGTCGCCGGGAACAGCCCCCCCTGCCAGAACGGCTTCCACCGATCCCGTGACGTCTGCCATTCCCGGGTCCCAGGCCTGACCGAACGCTTCTTCCTGTTCGGATTCCGCGACCTGTTCTGACTCCGGATACGTGGACACATCCTGCGGCGATGCGGAATCCGGTGTCCCCCGATCGGCGTCTCCGGAAGTCCCCGGGAACCCATCGCCGCAGCCGGCAGCGATCAGCAGGAACAGCATCAGTTCCGAAATCCGCCGAAGCAGATGATCACAGCATGAGCAGCCATCGTTCCGATCACCGGCTGGAAAACTGTTCATCGGTCCCGGAATGGAAAGGAAAACGTCTGGTCCCGGAAGGAAACGTCCGTCAGGAAGGTGACGAGCGGCCTCCCGGCACAGTATCGTGAACCGTTCCGGCTGAGTACACCCTGGCGCGACAGATGCAGGTTTTTCTGCCCAACCTGATGTTCGATGACACCCTGGCCGGCCGCCGGTCTCCGCCTGCCGGCCGCCTGCGGGAAGTGCTCTCCACCCTGAATCCGCTCATCGGCCTGGCGGCCGATCCTGGCGATGCGGTGATCGCGGATCCGAAACCGGTCCGCACTTCGGACGTGCTCGCCCACGTCCGCTGGATGTCCCTGGAAGAACTGGACAGCCTGCCGGCCGATATCCGCCTCATCCCCTGGGGATGGGACGCACCGGCATACGCTCTGGCAGCCCGATTCCCCGATTCGCCCGCTCCGCTGCCCGAGGTTGTGCGGCAGGTCAACAGCCGGCGTTTTCAGTCAGCATTCGATACGGTGATCCGCAGTCCGGAACCCGGCGGCCCCGACGACGATCGCGGCCAGGCGGCACATCGTCGGTCTCCGGAACCCGGCAGACGATTCAGTTTTCCGTGTGACAACGAACAGGACATCACTGCGGCCCTGACTCGGTTACACAGCACGGGCATCGTGGAATGGATCGGCAAAGCGGAATTCAGTGCATCCGGCCGCCACCGCATCCGGGGACGAGGAACCACGGTGTCCGATTCTCAAAAGCGATGGCTGCGCCGACAGTGGGAATCGGGCTGCTGTGTGAGCGTAGAACCTGCTGTCACCATCACCCGCGAATGCGGACTGCTGTTCGAAATCGACACCGGTTCCGGGGGACACTGTTCCGAATCCGTCCGCTTCCTGGGAACCACCGATCTGTACACGGACCGGCGCGGGCAGTACAGCGGCAGCCGCATCACCCACGATGTCCCGCCGGTCTGGCAGCCGGCAGTTCGGCATGGCCGTCAGGTGGCCCGGGCGGCGGCCGATCTCGGCTATTTCGGACCTCTGGGAATCGATGCCATGGAATTCATCGGGCCCGATGGCATCCCTCTGCTGCGGCCCTGCCACGACATCAATGCCCGCCTGACGATGGGGTTTCTGGCCCGCAGGCTTCTGCCGCTAATTGAACCGCACGAACAGGGGTTCTGGCTGCACCGCCGGTCAGAAGAAACCGGCCTGAACGAACAGGGGAACGGAATTTTTTCTGCGTTCCCGCCCGCACAGATCGTACGCACGGTATCGACAGGATTCGAATTCCCTCAGCGGCCGTCCGCGGCCATTGACACGGAACTGGTCATCACGTCTCTTTCGTTTCGTGCGGAATCTGCTGATGCCGCGAGGCCGTTTTCCGCCCGGGGCTGAACGGCCCTTCAGTCAAACACGCCGGGACGGGACGCGGAACCCGTTCACAGGCCCGTCACAGCGAACCGTCAGAACGGTCCCGGACAGCAGGCAGCCGCCTGTTCCGGACACCGGGTTCATGACGTTCCGCAGTCCGTCGCAGGAAGAACATCCATGAATGAACAGTCAGGTCCGGACGCTTTTCGTCCCTGGTCGAGCGAATGGTTCGATGCCCAGAAGGCCACCATGGGAGAAGCCGCCTGCCGGCACATCGGGTTCTATGTGATTCCCGATGACCTGCGTCTGTCCGTCGTCATTCCCGTATACAACGAAGAAAAGACCCTTCGGCACCTGGTCGATCGGGTGCGTCAGGTTCCCATCCGCAAAGAACTGATCCTCATCGACGACTGCAGCACGGACCGTTCCCGCGAAGTGATGAAGGAACTGGAAGAAGAATCAGCAGACGACGACTTCAATCGGATTCGAACGCTGTTTCATTCCGTGAATCAGGGCAAAGGAGCCGCTCTGCGAACGGGATTCTGCAACGTATCCGGCGATGTCGTCATCATCCAGGATGCCGACCTGGAATATGATCCCGATGAGTACCCGCGGCTGCTGCGTCCCATCATCGAAGACCAGGCCGATGTCGTCTACGGCAGCCGGTTTCTGGGCGACCGGGCCCACCGGGTTCTGTACTACTGGCATTACGTGGGCAATCGCTTCCTGACTATGCTGTCGAACTGGTTCACCAACCTGAACCTCACCGACATGGAAACCTGCTACAAGGTCTTCCGACGGGAAGTGATCGCGGAACTGGCACCGAAACTGCGTCAGAACCGCTTCGGTTTCGAACCGGAAGTCACCGCCCGGATCGCCCGGCAGCGGCTGCGAGTGTTTGAGACATCTGTCAGTTACTCCGGACGGACCTACGCGGAAGGCAAGAAAATCGGCTGGCGAGACGGAATCTCCGCCCTGTGGTGCATCGTGCGGTACGGTCTGTTCGACTGACCGATTTCGCGAACCGCTCTTTCCTCCCGCTGCAGACAGCCGGAACAACCGCATCCACATCACCGGCACTTCCGCATCACGCGGCGTCACGGCCATGCGACCGTTCGATCGTTGGGCTGCGCGGGTCCCGGTGTGCTGCGTCCTCGGGAAATCGCCTTCTCCAGAACGCCGGTCAGTTCCCGCACGATTTCCGGATGATCTTCCTGGAGATTCTGCTGTTCCTTCGGGTCATTCTGAAGATCGTACAACTGCACCGGCGGCAGCCCCTGAGTCCTGCCGGGACGCGGCGCACTCCAGCCGCCGGACCCGGGACACAGACACAGTTTCCACCGTCCCCGTCGAACGGCGAATGATCCGTTGATGGAATGATGAATCACCGTTTCACGGACCGGGCTGCCGTCCGGCTGCTTCAGAACCGGCAGCAGACTGACGGAATCTTCTCCGGCGTCGGCGGGAAGCTGCACGTCCAGAATCTCGGCAACCGTCGCCAGCAGATCCGTCAGGCAGATGGTGGAACGGCACACACGGCCGGCCGGCACCCTCTCCGGCCACCGCACCAGAAACGGCACGCGGTGGCCGCCTTCGTAAATGTCGGCTTTGTGGCCACGATACCCGCCGCTCGGATCGTGCCCCATCCGCCGAAGCAGCGCAAACCCGCAGCCCGGCGTCGCTCCGTTGTCACTGGTCACAATGAACAGCGTGTTGTCGGCCATTCCCGTGGCCGACACGGCATCCATCACCTGGCCGACTGTCCAGTCGACCTGCATGACGAAATCCCCCCATTCGTTCAGCCCACTGCGTCCCTGAAATCGTGGTGCGGGAAGAATGGGTTTGTGCGGGGCGGTCAGAGGAAAGTACAGGAAAAACGGCGTGTCCGCGGTCTGCTGCCGGATGAATTCCGTTGCTTCAGCCGTCAGCCGATCCAGAACCTCGATATGGCGAAAGCCGTCCCCGGCCGGACCGCGGCGCCAGAACGCCTTCCCCGTCGATCCGTCGATGATGCGGGTCGACGACGCCGTCACTCGGTCGTTGCGGATGTACGCATGAGGATACATGTCCAGAGACGCCGAAATGCCGAAGAACTCATCGAATCCCGCCTGCAGCGGACCGCGGCGAATCGGCTGCAGAATGTCGTAGTTCTCCCAGCTTTCCTGCGGGCTGTCGATTCGGGGAATCGACGGATCCCGCTGCTTCCATTCCAGCCCCAGATGCCACTTTCCCACACATCCTGTGCGATAACCGTGCTTCCGAAGCAGGGACGCCACCGTCATTCGTCCCGGTTCGATCAGAGGCATGGAAAATCCCCACAGGACGCCGGACTGCAGACGAGTCCGCCAGGCATAACGACCGGTCAGAATCCCGTAACGCGTCGGTGTACAAACCGCCGATCCGGAGTGCGCATCCAGAAACATCATTCCGTCCGCTGCCAGGCGATCCAGATGCGGTGTGGCGATCTTCCCGCCCAGGCCGTATGCCCGCACATCGCCGATGCCCAGATCGTCTGCCAGGATGTACACGATGTTCGGACGCAGCGGTGCGGCTCCTTCCGCTTCAGCCGCTGCACACAGACCAGCGACAGTTCCAATCAGAATCAGAAAACGGCCAGACATCGCCTTCGCCCCTCTTCCCCGTCCATCCCTGTGCACACGTCATCCACATCCAGCGCAGACACTCGAGAACACTGCCCCGGATGCCGGCCACCTGTTGCTCCGGAATTCTCAGGTGTGTCGCTACGGTCCGCAAGGAAGCTGTCTGCAGGGAACGCCGAATCCCCCTGGTCTTTTTCTGAACAGACGGCCTCTGAAACCGGCATGTCCTCCCCGGGATCCGTAATCCTTCCGCCCCCAAAACCCTCCACCAGACGGAACTCCGCCCCTCCACGCCCCATAATTCGGACCTCCATGTCTGTTTTCTGTTGAATCGGGTTCCGGCAGCTTCTATACTTGAGGTGTCCGGTTCGGGCAGGACAGCGTTCTGTTCGGAACGGAGCCGGGGTCTCGGAATGACGGGACCTCCTGTCCCTCCTGACTGCCGCGTCGCCTTTCCATCCCACCATCCGACATGCGGTGTGCCATCATGAACACGCAACGCGCACTGATTCCAGGTCTGATGCTGGCTGCGTTCATTGTGACAGGCGGCCCCGCTGCATACGCTGAAGAAACAGGCGACGCAGCCGCTCGTCGGGGTGCGGAACTGTTCGAGAAAAACATTCTTCCGATCCTGGAAGAACACTGTTTCGTCTGTCATTCGAGCCAGGCCGATGAGATCCAGGCAGGACTGGAACTGGATTCTCCTGCCGGACTGCGTCGCGGCGGCGACAGCGGCCCGATGTTCACGGCCCACGATCCGGAATCCAGCCGTCTGCTGCGGATGCTGCGGCACGATGCTGACGAAGCCGCCATGCCTCCGGACGACCGACTGCCCGACGAGGTGATCGCTGCTTTTGCTGAATGGATTCGCCTGGGAGCTCCCGACACGCGCGAAGACAGCGGCCCGACGGTTCGGGAACAGCGGCTGAAAGATTCCATGAAACACTGGTCGTTCGTTCCCGTGCGTCCGGTATCGGTGCCGCCGGTGCAGAACACCGACTGGCCCCGAAACCGTCTGATCGATCCGTTCATTCTGGCCCGAATGGAAGCAGCCGGAGTTCGTCCGGTGCGTGATGCCGGCCGTGAAGCCCTCATCAGGCGTCTCAGCTTCGACCTGACCGGTCTGCCTCCGACCCCCGAAGAAATCGATGCCTTTCTGAACGATCGGTCACCGGATGCCGTCGAACGGGTTGTGGACCGTCTGCTGGCATCGCCCCATTTCGGTGAACGCTGGGGGCGGCACTGGCTGGATGTGGTGCGATACGCCGAATCCAGCGGCATGGAGTTCAACTTCACGTACCCGCACGCCTGGCCGTATCGCGACTACGTGATCGATGCATTCAACGACGACAGGCCGTTCGATGTGTTTCTGACCGAACAGATCGCCGGAGACCTGCTGCCGGCGGAAGACGGAGACTCCCCTGAAGACATCCAGACGCGGCGTGTGGCTGCCGGACTGCTGGCCTTCGGTCCGAAGCGTCACAATTCCGGAGGCATGGAATTCCGGATGGACATCGTGGACGATCAGATCGATGTCGTGTTCAAAAGCACCATGGCCCTGACCGTTTCCTGTGCCCGGTGTCACGATCACAAATTCGATCCCATACCCACGCGCGATTACTACGCTCTGGCCGGAATCTTTCTGAGTACCGAACCGCTTTACGGGACAATCAAACAGAAATACAGCAACAACCCCACAGAACTGCTGCCGCTGGGTCCGGACGGCGCGGAAAAACACCGAATCGCCGAAGCCCATGAAAAGCAGATCGCCGCAGCAGATAAGACAGTCCAGGAAAAGGAAACCCGGCTGAAGGAAGCTGTCGCGGCGGAAGAAGAACAGAAAGCCCGCGTTCAGGAAGCCGACCAGCTTCTGGCGGCTGTGACCAGCCGTCTGGAAGCATCGTCGGACACGGATCCGGCGGCTGCCGAAGCCGAACGAACGCGGGTGGAACAGGCCGCCGCTCAGGCCCGGACAGAACTGTCTCAGAAAACCGAACAGAAGGCTGCCGCCGAAGCGGAACTGAAAGCCGCGAAGGCTCATCTGGAGGAACTGAAAAAGAATCGCCCGCCGCGGCCTCGTTACGCCATGACAGCCCGCGACCGCGAGAAACCAGCCGATACGAAACTGGCCATTCGAGGAGACTACCGCACGCCGGGTGATGTCGTCCCCCGGGGATTTCTTTCCGCCGTGCATGTTCCCGACAGTCCGCCGGTCAATCCGGAACAGAGCGGTCGTCTGGAACTGGCCCGATGGATCGCCAGCCCGCACAATCCGCTCACTGCCCGGGTGATGGTCAACCGCATCTGGCAACATCTCATGGGACGCGGCATCGTGCCGACAGTCGACAACTTCGGCCTCATCGGAAAACCACCGTCCCACCCCGAACTTCTCGACGCTCTGGCACGCCATTTCGTGGAACAGGGCTGGTCGGTGAAAGACATGATCCGTCAGATCGTCCTGAGCCGGACCTATCAGCTCAGCACCGTCGCCGACCCGGACAATCTGGCCATCGACCCGGACAACCGCCTGTTCTGGAGGGCCGAACCGCGGCGTCTGGAAGCCGAAGCGATTCGCGATGCGATGCTGTCTGTCAGCGGTCGTCTGGATCGCACGCCTCCGGACGGTTCGTCCGTCACCGCCCTGGGCGATCAGCTCGTACGGGGCATCGCTCCGGAAAAGATCCAGCCTCCCAGCCGGCATCGCAGCGTCTATCTGCCGGTCGTTCGGGATTATGTTCCTGAGATTTTCGATCTGTTCGATTTTCCGTCTCCCAGTCTGGTTCGCGGACGTCGCGCGGTGACCAATGTTCCGTCTCAGGCGCTGTATCTGCGCAATTCCGCATTTGCAGCTCAGCAGGCCCGATCCGCCGCTGAACGGCTGCTGGCATGGAATCCGTCCGCCGACGATGCCGCCCGGGTGGATCATTCCATGCGTCTGGCATACGGACGGCGCCCAACCGACCAGGAACGAACGGCGATTCTGAACATGATCCGACAGGTCCGCGACGCTGAACAGCAGGCCGGTGCCGACGAAACAAACGCCGTGCAGCGAGCGTGGACGGCCTGGTTCCTGACATTGTTCTCATCGGCCGAATTTCGCTACCTGGTGGACACAGCAGCGTCTTCAGAAGGAACCGCCTCATGAAACCGCCACGTATCTCACGACGGGGATGGCTGCGAAGCGCCTCCTGCGGTCTGGGTGCTCTGACCGTCAGCGGACTGGCTCCGGTAGAGGCTTCCGCCGGCCTGCTGGCCCCCCGGAGCCCTCATTTCGCACCTCGGGCGAAACGCGTCATTTTTCTGTTCATGGCCGGAGGTCCCTCGCAGTTCGAATCGTTCGATTACAAGCCCCGACTCAGGGCGGCCGGAGGCAAAAAGGGACTGAAAAAGGGAACCCTGCTGGCCCCGCTGGCCCGCTTCCGTCAGCACGGAGAGTGCGGCATGTGGGTGTCCGATGCCTTTCCGCACCTGGCCGGTCAGGTGGACCATCTGTGTCTTCTGAACGCCATGTCGGCTCCCAGTCGTGCTCACCCGATCGCCGTCCCCATGCTGCACACGGGAGAATTCCAGTTCGTGCGTCCGTCACTCGGTTCGTGGGTCCTGTATGCTCTGGGAACGGAAAACCAGAACCTTCCCGGATTCTTCACCATCAAACCCACGCGGACTTTCGGCGGGCCGGCCAACTACGGCAGTGCGTTTCTGCCGAGTACGTACCAGGCAACGCGTCTGGGCTGGGAAGGCCAGCCCATCACGAAGGCAGCCATCAGCAATCTCAGCCCGCAGCACGGACTGACGGGCGCGACATCGAAAGAAACGCTCCGTCTGACTCAGCAGCTCAACCGCCGACTGATGCCCCAGACGAACCAGGTTCAGGGCGTCATGGAATCTCTGGATCTGGCCGACCGGATGCAGGATGCCGTCCCTCAGGTCCTGGACCTCAGCCAGGAAACCCAGGCCACCCTGACCGCTTACGGCGTGGATGGCAAAGCCACCGACGATTTCGCCCGCCAGTGTCTGCTGGCCCGCCGTCTGGTGGAAGCGGGAGTCCGCTTCGTGGAACTGACCTGCAATGGCTGGGACCATCACAGCGGGCTGGACCGATTCGCAAACAAAGCCGCTCAGGTCGATCAGCCGATCGCGGCCCTGCTGACCGACCTGGACCAGCGGGGGCTGCTGGAAGACACCCTGGTCCTGTGGACCGGCGAATTCGGACGCACTCCCGAAACCCAGGTTCTGGAAGGCAAAGAAACCATCGGCCGCGACCACAATGCGGAAGGCTTCACAGCCTGGCTGGCCGGCGGAGGCGTCCGGTCCGGTCTGACATACGGCCGCACCGACGAACTCGGATACCGGGCGGTGTCCGAAGAAGTCCATCTGCACGATCTGCACGCCACGATTCTGCACCTGCTGGGATTCGACCATACACGGCTGGTGTACCGGTATGGCGGCCGTGATTTCCGACTGACCAACGTTCACGGTGAAGTGGTCCACGACATCGTCGCCTGAACAGCCGGCCTGACACCTGTTTTGCAGCAGCGTTGTGCCTGGCCGCGGCCCCGCAGTTTCCTGTCAGGTTTCACTGTGAGTAGACCGCGAACGGGCAGCGCGCCGGCCCAGAAAACCGCCAAGCACGATTCCGCCGACAGCGGCCGCCACGGGAATTTTCAGAAGCGAAGCCGACGCGATTCCGGACGAGCGCAGTGCGGTCATCGTCCATGATGTCAGGGCGTCTCCGCCCCGCACCACCATCGTATCGATGACGCTTTTCGCCTTGTATTTCTCAGCCCGACTGACCGTCGTGTACAGCACGCCGATGGCCGGTACGGAAAAGCCGTACGTCGCCGATCGGCTCAGAACCACGGTAGCCAGCAGAACGGAAATCGTCGGGTTCATCGCTATCAGAGGAAAGCCCACGACATAGATTCCGGGCAGCAGACACAAAGCCGCCGACACGCTGCGCCGCAACACGAAACCGGCTGCGGTCAGCTGCAGCGCTGCGGTCAGCAGCAGCGTGCCAAGATCCAGTCGGGCGAAAATTTCCGTCCGTGCGGCGGCATCCGGCCAGGCAGCCCGCACCATATCCGCCTGCTGCATGTAAAGCGATGTGCTGCAGAAGACTGTTGTGAACGTGTATAGCAGAATCCCCGCCAGACAGGGTGACGACACGATCTGCGCGAAACCTTCGAACAGACTGCGGCCGACCGACGGCACCGGATCGTTTCTGTCCGCCTGGACGGCCGAACCATGCGGTCCTGTCCGGCGGCCTCTGTCCAGACGCCGGAAACAGAACAGACCGGTTTCCATCAGTCCGGCGGCCCCCAGCAGCATGAAGGCCGGCCCGACGCGCGATGCCAGAACCCCCGTCGTCAGCGATGCCGCAATGGCTCCTGCCGTCCCGCAGCCGGATATCCGTCCGAATACCGCCCGTCCCCGTTCGCGGCTGAACATGTCCGCCATGACGCTCCAGAACAGAGACGTCAGAAACAGCACATAGACCGACACCCAGACGAAAAACACCGGCGCCACCAGTCGGGCCACGATGTGTTCGGGCAGACGCAGGGCGGCACTGAAACCGATCAGATTCAGCTCCAGAAACCGGTACACAACCGGGACCAGACGTCGCCGATCGAAGCGCGTCACCAGCCATCCGTAAGCAGGGACGGCCAGCAGCATGACCAGAAACACGGCGGCAAAAAAGTACCGCAGCCGGGACGCTCCTTCCATGCTGCCCAGAGCGTCCCTGACGGGGCGTATGATGTAGTAGGCCGAAAGCACCGTGGCGAACCAGCCGGCGGACCAGAAAAACGACGGCCCCCCTGTATCCGCATCACTGACCTGACCGGAATCCTGCATCGATGCGTCCTGCGAATGCCCCCTGACCGGATCCGGTCAGGCACAACGGTCTGCTGTCTGTCGAAATCTCCGCCGGGTGGCGAAACAGGATTTTCGGCACGAAACCGGCAGAGCAGCCCCGGCCTACGGATCCGGGATATCGGGCCAGCTTCCCGGAACGAAATCGGCCGGCGTCAGGCCGACACGGGCCCAGTACGAAGGATCGTTGATGAACCCATAGAAACGCGGTTTCCAGGGATCGGTCAGCCGCACATCGGCTTCAGCCGGTACCTGGCGCTTCAGCAGAAAATACACGGCATTGACGATCAGCCGGCGCAGATCAGCAGACTGAAAGTCCACGGACGCTCCGGCTGTTGTGCAGAACGCCTGGCCGGTGCCGCTGCCGTCCGGTGTCGTGTACGTGTGCAGCCAGGCGAATGGCTGCATCGGATCGTTCCGCGGATCGTCCGCCAGAATGTCCGAATCGGGATCCAGAGACCGTGTCACGGCGCCCCGCAGAAGGATCTCATCTTTTTCGGTCAGATGAACGACGCCATACACATCGCTCTGCGCAAACACATCCTGAACACCTCGCAGAATCGGATGGCCGGCGGCTTCCGGAACAATCACCCCGCGCGCACCTTCTTTTTTGTGACGCCCGTGATGACTCACCCAGGTTTCTCCCAGAATCCGCAGTCCGAATTCCGAATACGGAATGCCCCCGAAGTCTCCCTTTCCGGCGAACGCATGCGTGGCCGTCCGGATACCGATCACCGGCTTCCCGGCGTTCAGGTACCTGGTGATGTGCGCCGCCTGCTGGGCATTCGGCCGCCGAAAGCGGGTCCCGATGATCATCAGATCGGCTGAATCCAGAGCATCCAGCCCCCGCATTCCCCGCTGGTTGTTCGGATCGATCCAGGCGGCTCCATCCGGTCCGAACGAAAACAGCACGGTGCAGCGGCAGTTGTGTTTTCCGCTCAGCAGTCGTGCCAGCATCGGCATGGTTTCTTCAGACCGGTATTCTTCGTCGCCGGCAATGAGCACCACATGGCGGGTGTCATCGTTCGGCTGCGGCGGCTGCAGTTCCAGACGATCCGCCGGCAGGCCGGCCAGGGCACCGGAGCGGCCGATCAGACCGGTGGACGCACCGATCATCACACACAGCAGCAGAATTCGTCCTTGCATCATGACCTTCATTGTTTCGGGGGGTCTGCTGACCGGTACACAGGAAGCGGCACGCGGAACACCGGCCGGGAATCATCATGACAGCCCGGCACAGGGACCGTCAACCGGCCGGCTCCGGCGCCGGCCGCGGAGGGAACGATCCCGTCCGTGCCCGCTCTGAACGGATGACGCATCCTGACTGCACGCACCGCACGGCGGCTGCTAGACTTCTTCAATGAATTCAATGAGAAGTCTCATTCAGATTCCGCTGCTGCTGCTGGCCATGCTGCTCATCGGAGCCGTGGGGGTGCATCTGCTGACCGGACAGCCGCACCTGGACAGCCTCTACCAGGCCGTTGTCCTGCTGACCACCGTGGGCAGCCGCGAGCCGCAGCCTTTGACCACCGGAACCAAGATTTTCGTCATCCTGTATCTGACCGGCGGGCTGGGGGTATTCACATTCACAGCCTTTCAGTTCGGCCAGATTCTGGTCAGCGGCGACCTGAAACGGCTCATGGAGAAACGGCGTATGAACAGGGCCATCGATCAGCTTTCCGATCACTTCATCATCTGCGGATACGGACGAATGGGCGCCACGCTGTGCGACTACCTGCAGCGGCGACAGCAGCCGTTCGTCATCGTCGATGAAAATGCGGGACTGATGACCGAAGAAATGAAGGCCGACCACTGGCTGTTCGTGGAGGGCGATGCGACTCAGGACGAAGTTCTGAAGCAGGCCGGGATTGAACGAGCCCGCGGACTGACCACCGTGCTGCCCACGGATGCGGACAATCTGTACGTGGTGCTGTCCGCCCGGCTGCTGGCTCCGGACCTGCAGATCGTGGCCCGCGGCAGCGACGACCGCGCTGCCGAAAAGATGCTGCGGGCCGGTGCCACGCGGGTGATCAATCCACTGTCGTCAGGAGCGATCCGGATGGCCCGGTTCATGCTGTCTCCCAGCATCGAGAACTTCGTGGAAGTCTCGGAAGCACACGGCGTGGAATGGGAAATCGCCGACGTTCAGGTTCCGGAACATTCGCCGCTGGTGGGTCAGAAGATCAGCGAAACACCGCTTCGGGACTTCGGCATCATCCTGCTGGGCGTGTGCAAAGCATCGGGAGACACCCATTTTCCGCCTCCGGCCGATCTGGTGATCGAAAACGGCGACAGCCTGTTCGCCTTCGGAAAGTCGGACCGGATGAACGCCTTTCCCATGCTGCTGGATGGCATTGAATCTGTTTCCTCGGTGGAATAGACGGTCTTCGCGGCCGAGGTCCGCACCAGACGGCTCCCGAACGGGCCCGGCCATGTCCTCTGCGCCGCGGCGGAATCCGGCACGTCACCGTCGGACACCGCCGGCTGGTGTCCGCACTGTTTCCGTCTGTCTCACCGGTTCCTTCCCGTGCACCTGATCACGTCATTCATCAACAATCCGGTCAAAGTCGCCACGGCCGTCCTGCTGCTGGTGCTGTTCGGGATTCTGGCCGTCGTCGACATGCCGGTGGAACTGACACCGAAAGTCGAAAAACAGTGGCTCAGCATTTCCACCATGTGGCCGGGAGCCGGCCCGGAGGAAGTGGAACGGGAAATCATCTACGAACAGGAACGGCATCTGAATGCCATTCCCGGAATGAAGGAAATCACCAGCAGCAGTTCCAGTTCCCGCGGCCGTGTCGAACTGAATTTCGACATCAGCACCGATATGAACGACGCCCTGGTCCGGGTCAGTTCCCGGCTGCAGCAGGTGGCCCGTTATCCGGAAACGGCTCTGGAACCAACGATTTTTTCCGGAGCCGACGATGCGAGCGCCATCGCCACATTCAACCTGATTCCCCGACCGCCGGACGCTTCCGAACTGGCGGATTTCGCCCGGCGGCATCCGCAGCACGAACAGCTCATCGCGCAGCTTGCCGCCCTGTCGCCTCCCACACTGCTGCTGCAGGAACTCATTCAGCGCAGCCGGGACATTCCCGAACTGGGTTCACTGCTGCCGGACGACCTGGACATCGTCCGTCATTCCCGATTCGCCGAAGACGACATCGCCGCGGCACTCGGACGGGTGGAAGGCGTGGCCCGGGTGTGGGTCTGGGGCGCTCAGGAAGACGAGATGCGCGTGACGGTCGACCCCTCACGGCTCGCCGTCCTGCGACTCACTCTGTCCGATGTCCGGGACGTTCTGCGGGCGCGGAATCACGATCTGCCGGCCGGTCAGATGAACGAAGGGAAACGCCGGTTCGACGTGCGGATTCTGGGCCGCTACACGAGTCCCGAACAGGTCGAACAGGAAGTGCTGACGGTTGTGGACGGGACCCCGGTGACCATCGGCGACGTCGCCAGAGTGACTCTGGTTCGCCGGTCGGCACGCGATACGGCGGCCAGCCATTTCGCCACACGCTGCCTGCGGCTGAGGGTCATCAAGGAAGCCGGCTCGAATCTGCTGGACGTCATGGCGGGAGTCCGGGAAGCCGTCCGCGCCATGAACAGCGGGATTCTGAAACAGCGGGGTCTGCTGCTGCATCAGTCGTACGACGACACGGAATACGTCCACGCATCCATTCGTTCGGTGCAGCAGAACATGATTCTGGGAGCGATTCTGACAACGCTGGTGCTGCTGCTGTTTCTCCGCAGCGGCCGATCCACGCTGATCGTGGGCACCGCGATTCCTGTGAGCATCGTGGGGACGTTTCTGTGTCTGCGTCTTCTGGACCGATCACTCAATGTGGTCAGCCTGGCGGGCATGAGTTTCGCCATCGGCATGCTGGTCGACAATGCGGTGGTTGTCCTGGAAAACATCTACCGATACCACCAGCAGGGACTTCGCCCCGCTGACGCGGCCCGGCGGGGCACGCTGGATGTCTGGGGCGCCACTCTGGCATCCACGCTGACGACACTGGCCGTGTTCGTCCCCATTCTGTTTGTCCGCGAAGAAGCCGGACAACTGTTCCGCGACATCGCTCTGGCCATCAGCTGCGGAGTCGGGCTGTCTCTGCTGGTCTCGGTGATCGTCATTCCCACGGCCGCCGCCCGGCTGCTGCGCAGCCCGACAGAAGCGGTCGGGCCCGGCCGCGCCCGCTCCATCGTCTCCCGTTTTCTCGTACCGGCCGACCACATGGCCCGATGGACCGCCGCCGGCATCGTCCGTCTCAATGAATTCATCCAGGCATCGGTCCAGCGGCAGCTTCTGAGTGTCCTGGTGTTTGTGGGAGGCGGTTCTGTTCTCGCATGGTTGCTCATCCCGCCGGTGGAATATCTGCCGGGCGGCAATCGCAACTCCGTCCGCGCCCGGCTCGTTCCGCCCCCGGGATACAACGTTACTCAGATGCAGACGATCGCCGATCGGTTCTACCAGCAGATCCGCCCGCTGCTTCCGGTGACCGGGCTGTCTGAAAAGGCAGACGAAGAAAGTTCCCTGCACGAAACCTCAGATCCCCCCCGGATCGTCGACTACACCTTTGGAGCATCGGCAGGCCGCGGATACATCAGCGTCAAAGCGGAAGACCCGGCCCGGGCCCGGGAACTGGTCGACTGGCTGCGGGCGGCTTCCGAGGTCATCCCGGGAATCCAGTGCTATGTCAGCCAGTCGGGACTGTTTCAGAACGGCTGGGGAGAATCCGCCCGCTCCATCGAAGTCCACATCACCGGTCCCGATCTGGACCGTCTTGTCGACCTGGGTGCCGCGGTTCGGCAGGACATTCTGGCACGCATCGACGGAGCCAGCGTCTATCCCATTCCGTCTCTGGAAAAAGGCAAACCGGAACTGCGCGTGGAACCGGACAAACTTCGCGTGGCCGAAGCCGGACTGACAACCGACGACATCGCCTACACGGTCGATGCCTGTATCGAATCGGCCTGGGCCGACACCTATGTTCTGGACGGCGATGAAATCGACCTGACTCTGGCGGTTCGGGACGAGCAGGGCGGGTTCCTGTCTCTGGAACAGATTCCGGTGGCGACCGGCAGCGGCGACATCCTGCCATTGTCGGCTCTGGCGACCGTCCGGATGGCATCCGGTCTGGACAGCATTCGGCATATCAATCGCCAGCGTGCTGTCACCCTGCGGGTCGCACCTCCGGACGACATCCCGCTGGCGACGGCCATCGGGATCATCGAAAACGACATCGTTCGGCCATTGCAGGAACGAGGAGAACTCGGAGGCATCTATCACATCAGCCTGTCCGGATCCGCCGACAGCCTGCGGCAGACCTGGCAGGCTCTGCGGCTGAACTTCCTGATCGCCGTACTCATCACCTATCTGCTCATGGCCGCTCTGTTCGAATCGTGGGTGTACCCGCTGGTCATCATGGTGTCTTTGCCCCTGGCCGCCGTCGGCGGCATTCTGGGACTGCGGATCACGGGACTGTTCACGGTCCAGCACCTGGACATTCTGACGATGCTGGGATTCGTCATTCTGACGGGAACGGTCGTGAACAATGCCATTCTCATCGTCCACCAGGCTTTGAACCTGATGAGAGAACACGGGATGCCGCCCGGGCAGGCAGTCGTCGACAGTGTCCGGACGCGGATTCGCCCCATCTTCATGACGACGATCACGACCACCATCGGCCTGATGCCGCTCGTGTTCAGCCGCGGGGCAGGAGCCGAACTGTATCGGGGCCTGGGCAGCGTGGTGCTGGGCGGCCTGGTGGTCTCCACCCTCTTCACGCTGTTTCTCGTACCGTCTCTGTTCAGCCTGATGTACATTCTTCCGGGGATCCGCAGCCGCCCCCCGACCCCGGTTCGCTGCCCGTCCCCCGTCGCCACCGAACGGACTCCCGTGACGGCCGAACACACCTGATTTCCGTCGCTTCCTGATCCGGCCGTCAGGTGACCTGACTGGGAACAGAAGCCACCGGCACGAAACCAGGCCGAATTCACGGCCCCTGCCGATTCTGGTAAAAATCACGGGGCAGAATCGCCTGCCGGAAGCCATGCTCATCATTTTCTCATGTCGTTTTTGCGAGACTTTTCTGTTTTCTGTCCCGTGACAGACTGGTGCTGCGGAGTTTTTTGAGTGCACATGGACGTGCGATCCGGCCGAATGACGACGGTTCTTCGATGGATCGTCCCGGCGGCGATGACGGCGATTCTCGCCCCGGCGATGGCTCAGACCAGCCAGCCGGAAGGCGGCTGGTCCTTTCCGACACAAACGGAACCCGCTGAACGGCCTCTGTTCACCACGGGAACGACGGATTTCGTGCGGTCGCAGCTGAAGCCGGCCGCTTCAGAACCGGCTTTCGAAGTGCTTCCGGACGGACTGCTGTATCGTTCGTACATTGCCGGTCCGCACGAACCGCGTTTCGCCATGGCCAGCCTGTATGATCCGACGATCGGAGAATGGCGATGGGACGCCACTCTGGGCGGTCGCGTGGGGCTGCTGCGCGACAACGACACGGATTTTCTGAACATGGACCGCTGGCAGGTCGATCTGGAAGGCGCCGTCCTGACGCGCATCAATCCGGAAATGCAGCTCGACGTGGAATCAGCGGATTACCGGTTCGGACTGCTGTGGACCGGCCAGCAGGACAACGTGGCCTGGAAGTTCGGCTACTTCCACGTCAGTTCTCACCTGGGAGACGAATTCCTCCTCAGCAATCCCGGATTTCTGCGACTGAACTTCGTCCGCGATTCGCTCATTCTGGGCCAGTCCGTGCAGGCGACTCCCGAACTGCGTTATTACGGAGAAGTCGCGTGGGCGTTTTCGGCCAAAGGCGGTGCCAGGCCGTGGCAGTTTCAGTTCGGAGCCGAACACGCCATGCAGCAGACGAATCCGCTGCACGGGGCTCCGTTTGCAGCGGTCAACTGTCAGATGCGTCAGGAAGTGGAATTTTCTCCCGGCTTCACAGCCATGACCGGCTGGCAGTGGAAAGGTCCCAGGTCCGGACGGACCTGGCGTGTCGGACTGCAGTATTACGACGGGCCATCGAACCAGTACTCGTTCTTCCGACGCTCCGACCGGCAGATCGGCATGGGCGTCTGGTTCGACTACTGATGTCCGCCGGTGCCTCCCGGCCCGTTCTTTCTGCAGCACCTGCCACGTCATCTTCCGGCTGCCGTGCCGGCGACCGCTTCCGCCACCGGGAAGCGTCCCCTCAGAACGAATCGGTGATTTCACCGCCGGCCCGCGTGCACAAAGACACGAACGTCCAGGCATCGATGTCCTCAGACAGGAACTGCACGGACCCGTCCGCATACAGCACCTGCGCCCCGCCGGAATGGAAGCTCCAGACTTCCCCCACATTGGTGCCATTGATGAAACAGGCTCCCCAGGGCGTCACGCCGTCTTCCTGAACTCCGCGGATACTGAATCCGGAATCCGGATCGGCCCACCCGGTTCCTCGGTTCACCACGAACCGATCCCCCGACTCAACGACGGAATCATCGGACCATGCAGCGAACTCTTCTGACGTCATCGGATGCCTGTGAACACGGGGCTCCGGACGCCCGGCTCCTTCGGCCAGCATGATCGTGTGCGACAGGCCGTCGGTCACGGATGAAACCGCGTTGGCGCGGTATTCGGCCAGAACACCGGCTCGAGCGGCCTGAGCCGGCGCCGGGACACCAAACACATCAGTGAACACGCGTTTTTCGATTCGCTGAACGGCCCCGTAGTCCGTCGCGGCGGCTCCGACCACATGGACCGGGTCCCTTCGGTTCTGCTGCGGCGAAGACGGACACTGAAACACGGCCAGCGGCGTGCTCACCGCCGGCCGATTGGCACGACTGCTCCATTCCCGGCCATCGTCATAGGCGGCCGCCAGAGTCGACTGATCCAGAAACGGCAGACACAGCACGGTCCAGCTGCAGTAATCGGTGCAGTGCGACAGGTTGTCTTCCACCGCTACCTCCCACAGGTCACAGCCACTGTCTCCCGGCGCATGCAGTTCACTGGGTGGAAACACACCATGGCTGTCCAGGTAATGATGCAGGGCCAGCCCCATCTGGCGCAGGTGATTGCCGCACTGGACGCGGCGGACCGATTCCCGCACCTGCTGAACGGCCGGCAGCAGCAGCGCCAGCAGAACCGTGGTGGCAGAAACCACCGCCACCACTTCGATGATGGTGAATCCGGCACGAGAACGACCTGTTCCGACTCTGCTGGCAAAATCCATTTCGCCTGTACCTGTCCTGCCTGGATTATCCACACGCACCGACGGCCGGTTCAGCAGACCGCTCGCCCGCCGACGCCGCCCCGTTTTCCCGGCCCGCATCCGTTCGTTCCGAAACGTGCCCCTCCAAACCGCACTCATTCTCGTCCGCATCCACCCACTCAGCGGGAATCACAATGGTCACAACGAAATTCCCTTCGTCACAGATCGCAGTGATCGTTCCGCCCAGAAGCTGAATGATGCGCTGAGACAGCGCCAGCCCCAGTCCGCTGTTGCTGCCGGTCGCCGATCTGGATGTGTCGGCCCGCCAGAAGCGATCGAACACCCGAACCATCTGTCGTTCCGACAGCGTGCATCCGGAATTGGCAGCCGTGATGACCAGCCGATCATCGTTCATCTTCGCACAGACCGTCACATGACCGCCGACATCGGCGTAGCACGTCGCATTGTCCAGAAGATTCGACAAAACGACCCCCAGCTTCGTGCCGTCGGTCACGACCGTCAGCCCAGCGGGCACATCCTCACGGACATTCAGGCGCCGTTCGCGAATTCGTTCAGAAAACCGACACAGCAGTCTCTCGATGAGAGCCGTCACGTCCACCATCCCCGGTTCCACGGCTTCGCGTCCGCTGTCGATCCGGGCCAGCGCCAGAAGTGTGGAGATGACAGATTCCGTGTCCTGAACGATCCGCAGACAGGTTCTGATGGAACGACGATAGGCCTCCTGACTCCTTGGACGAATCAGACTGAACTCCAGTGTGGCCCGCATTCCGGCCAGCGGTGTGCGCAGTTCGTGAGCGGCGTCGGAAGAAAATTCCTTCTCGCGGCGAAAAGCCTCTTCCAGTTCTCCCATGAGTTCGTTCAGACGCAGCACAACCGGTTCCAGTTCGCCCGGAGCATCCGGCAGTTCGAAACGCCGATGCAGTCCGGCCGCCCCCACGCTGTCGATCTGTTCCGCCAGAGACTTCAGGGGTTTCATGTGCCGCCAGGTGAGCCAGCTCAGTACGCCGGGAATGAGCACGGCGGCCAGCAGCCCGGATCCGATCAGCAGGGAACGAATGCGGGCCAGCGAGCTGTCCAGATCTTCCGTGCCGCGCGCCACCACCAGAGTCACAAACGCCCGCTCACTGAAATCCACCGTATCCAGATCGGCCTGGTCATCGCCGCGATCGAGTTCCCCCACCGGAACGTCCAGTGTTTCGCCGTCCACCCGCGGACAGAATCGAATGCCTGCTGCACGGCCGCGGCGTCCGTCCGGCAGCATCACGGACCGAATCATGGGAAGAACCAGACAGCCGTTCAGCTCCGGCAGTTCCGCGTTTCGAAGCTGCCGAGACCGGGCCAGAATGTCCCCCGACTCATGAGTCACCTGATAGTATTCCGGTCGAATGCTGCGGGCGAACTCCTGCATCGGATGTTCACGAAACTTCATGTCGATGACATCGCCGGTCTGTTCAGTCAGAACAGCCAGAGACCGCGCGCGGGCGGCCAGAGACGCATCGAATTCCGCAACCATCTGCCGACGGATCAGCAGGTACAGCAGAAGCTGCGTGACGCACAGCACGGAAACGGTGGTCACCGTGATGCCCGCCAGCAGCCGGAAGCGCAGGGTGCGTCGGAAGGGAACGGCAGTCATTCGACGGACTTTTCGGCGTTCAGGATGTATCCGAATCCACGGCGTGTATGAATCAGCCGCGTCCATCCGGGCTTCTGTTCCAGTTTTTTCCGCAGATAACGAATGTACACATCGACGACGTTGCTGTGAGCGTCAGAAGTGAAATCATAGACGTGGTCCCAGATCTCCGATCGCGACACAACTTCTCCGGCCCGAGACGCCAGGAAGACCAGCAGGGCATATTCGCGTTTCGTCAGCGGCACCTCAATACCGGATCGCGTCACCGTCTGCGTCGACGTGTCGATTTTCAGGTCGCCCACTTCGATCACACTGCTCCGCCGGTTGTATCGACGGCGCAGCAGCACGTCGACACGGGCATGCAGTTCCTCCATGGCAAACGGCTTGATCAGATAGTCATCGGCGCCGGCATTCAGACCGGCCACTCGGTCTTCCACGGCATCCCGGGCAGTCAGCATGAGCACCCGGGCCTGACTGCCGGATTCCTGAACCCGCTTCAACACGTCCATTCCGGACAGGCCTGGCAGCATGAGATCCAGGATGATCACATCGTAATCGTTGTTCACAGCATACCAGACACCGTCCTGGCCGTTGTCCGTGTCATCCACAGCATGCCCGCACTCCCGAAGCGATTCGGCCACCGCCGTGCGTACCGGAGCGTAGTCTTCAACCACGAGAATTCGCATGCGCGGTTCCGTTCATTCCACCATTGTTCTCCTGGCCCACCGGGTGCATTGTCGCACCCACGCAGCCCGATTCCTGCGATCCTGCAGCAGCCAGCACCGCTGCAGCCCTTCCACAGCGGCCGCGCACAGGCCGTCCCGACGGACGCAGCCATCGGGTCGCCGCGCCGCAATCCAGGCCCGTTTCCGGATCCCTGACCTGCAGCAGCAAAACCCATTCCGGGCGGACATTCCCAGAGCAGAAGCGTAACGGGAACAAATGAGAACTGCATGAGAGCAGGCGGCCCTGAAGCCCCGCCGCCCGGACACTGCAGAAACCTGCATGAAAAATGCAGCTTCCTGCATTCAGGCAGACAGGAATCACCAGGAGTGGCCTGCCGCCGGCGATCCGGGCGCGGTAAGATTTCAGCATCTTTCCGAATCCGACCCCTCAAATTCATGTTGCTCTCATACCGCAGGAATTAGGCTGGGCGGCGTCGTTTTTTGTCGACCGGCCTGTCAGCAGAAGCCGACGACATCATCTGGAACGCCTGAGGAAGGGAGTCCTCGCACTATGCCGTCATCGCGCCGCCATCTTGTCGTCGGCATTGTCATCAGCACGGTCCTGATCTACATCTGGCCGCTGGCGCTTCCCACTCCGCTGCTGGAACCCGATGAGGGTCTGCACGCCACCATTTCCCAGGAAATGCTGGAACAGAACGAATGGATCGTTCCCACGTTCCGCGGAGAAGCCTTCCGAGACAAACCGATTCTGTTCTTCTGGGCGCAGATGGTGTCTCTGAAATGCTTCGGCATGACCGAATTTGCCGTGCGTCTTCCGGGACTGCTGTTCGGAATTCTGGGAGGACTGACAACCGGGCTTCTCGCAGCCGTCCTGTTCGACACCACCATGGGACTGCTGGCGACTTCCATCGCCCTCACGATGATCATGCCTCTGTCTGTCGCTCAGGCTGCCGTCCATGACGTCGCTCTGGTCCCGTGGACCAACCTGCTGCTTCTTTCGCTGTGGAAAATGGAATCCCCCGGTTCCCGCCGCCGCCTCTGGCTGATTGCTGCCGCCGGTGCCTTCGCCCTGGCATTCCTCACCAAAGGACTCATCGGGGCGGCCGTCACAGGTGTCGGCTGGTGTGCTTTCCTCACGCTCACACGACAGTTGAATGTCGGCACGATCCTGCGGACCGGAACGGCTTTGTTTCTGGGGGCTCTGGCAGCGTCTCCCTGGTACCTGGCCATGGAAGCGCGGGTTCCCGGATACCTGTCCTATTATTTCATCGAACGTCATCTGATGGGATTCGCCACGGACACGCAGCCGCATGCCAACCGCCCCTGGCATTACTACGCGCCCTACCTGACCATCGGCACACTTCCGTGGCTGCTGTACCTGCTTCCGTTTCTGCGTCATTTCCGCAGCACCGATTTCGCCCGGTCCGTCAAAAGACAGGTGCTGTTTCTGTCCTGCTGGTTCATCGGCGGTGTGCTGTTTCTGAGTACCGCCAGTTCCAAACTGTCCACCTACGCCCTGCCGCTGTATCCTGCCGTGGCTGTTTTGGCGGCGCTGGGCTGGTACAGTTTTTCCACGGGCCGTCTTTCTTCCGCCGGCACCGCCGCCTTTGCCCGAGTCGTGATGGCAGCCGGCTGTTTCGGAATGGCCGTTCCGCTGATTGTTCTGGGAATCTGCGGATATGTTCTCGATGTCCCCTGGCCTCCGGCTGCATGGTTCACCGCCGCGGCTCTGGGAGTGATGTCTCTTCTGGCCACGCACCACTTCCACACGCGACGCGACACGGCGGCCGTCAGTGCGCTGTCCGTCTGGATCGGCGGCCTCACGTTTCTTGTCATGACCTGGCCCGTCCAGATCATCGCGGAATCTCATTCAGAGCGCGAACTGGCTCAGTGGGTCCGACAGCAGGACGAACTGCCGACCCCTCTGGTCATGATCGGCGAAAAGCCGGCATCCATTCTGTTCTATCTGACCGCAGACCAGCGGGCCCGGCTGCGCCAGGGACCGCTGATCTGCCAGACGATCGATGTGGTCGCATCCGGTGCACAGGACATCGAACCGGGAACCGTCGTTGCCATCACCCGAGATGCCCTCGGGACCGATGCCGGTCTGCCGGCCGAATTTTCCCGCGTTCGACCGGAATCAGTCGGTCAGTTTCTGATATTCCGCTGTCACGATGATTTTCGTGAATTCGTTCAGGTGGCATGGAGGCCCGTCCGTGAAGACAGCGATTGATGTGTCTGTCGTCGTTCCCACGTATCGCGAACGCGACAATCTTGCCGAACTGACGGAACGCCTGTTTTCCTCTCTGAAGGAAGCAGGCCTCCAGGGAGAACTGATCATCGTCGACGATGACAGTCAGGACGGCACCATCGACATCTGCCGGTCACTGGCCGAACACTTTCCCGTTCGGCTCATCACCCGCATCGGCGAACGCGGACTGGCCACTGCGGTCATCCGTGGACTGCAGGAAGCGCAGGGCGAGTGTCTGGTGGTGATGGATGCCGATCTGTCCCATCCACCGGAAGCTGTCCCGGAACTGCTCCGACCGCTGCAGACTCAGCAGGCTGACTTTGTCATCGGCAGCCGTTATGTTCCCGGAGGATCTCTGGATGAATCCTGGGGGCTGTTCCGGCGACTGAACTCCCGCGTGGCCGGCTGGCTGGCCCGCGGCCTCACAACAGCCCGCGATCCCATGGCCGGATTTTTTTCGCTGCATCGCCGACACCTCACGAATCTGAACGGACTCAATCCCTGCGGCTACAAAATCGGCCTGGAAATCATGGTCCGCTGCGGTCTGAGCCGGATAGTCGAAGTCCCGATTCATTTCACGGACCGGACCCGCGGCGAAAGCAAACTGAGCCTCAAAGAACAGGGACTGTACCTGAAGCACCTGGCCCGTCTGTACGCGTTTCGTTTTCCGGAAGCTGTTCGTTTCTCCACATTCACAGCCGTCGGAATCAGCGGTCTGGTGCTGGACATGCTCAGCTTCGCCCTGCTGGCTCCCGGCGTCGGAATCCGCATCGCCCGGGCCGCCGCGATCTGGATGGCCATGACCTGGAATTACGAACTGAACCGATCGATCACCTTCCGCCAGACCGAAACGTCCGGACGCCTGGTGCAGTATCTGAAGTTCTGCGGCGCCTGTCTGTTCGGAGCGATGGTGAGCTGGTCCATCTCTGTCGGCCTTATCGAACAGACCACGTTCTTCTCCCGACACCCGATCACCGCAGCAGGCCTCGGCCCCGTCTTCGCCGCCGTCGTCAATTATGCCGCCTGCCGGATGTGGGTGTTTCGCAGTCGCCCCGCACCGGCTTCACCGGCCACCGCCCCTGGGTTCGCCGGCCTGCTGCGAAAACCGTCCGTGCCTGCCGGAGACACGTCTGCCATGCTGAACATGTCGGGCGAATCGCAGAACTCCGCGGCCCTTCTGGCCACTACTTCCGACACACCGGAACGAACCGCAGCCTGACGGTTCCCGCAGAATCTTTGAGCGTCTGTTCCGGCGGCACCCTGTTGTGCGCGTGCAGGACGCAGGACCGGAAACCGGTGTTCGCGCGGACATGTCCGTTCCGGTGGTCCGGTCCCCGTCAGCCGGATCCGCAGGAACCGGACCACCGGGAAAGCACCTGCTCGTACACGTCCCGGATCCGCTGCGTCATGTACTCGTGGCGAAACGGTTCCGTAAATTTCCGTCTTCCGGTTTCTCCCAGGCGATGCCGCAGCGTTTCATCTTCTGCCAGGCGGATGATGGCATCGGCCAGAGGTGTCGTCCGGCGGGGAGGCACCAGGATTCCCGTCTGTCCGTCCAGACAGACTTCCGGAGCACCATCGATGTCGAAGCTCACCACCGGACGCCCGGCCAGCAGTCCCTGCACCAGAACACGGGCCAGTCCTTCCCAGACGCTTGTATGAGCGACAATGTCGGCCGCATGCACATAACTGGACACGTGGTCAGGCGGAACGAGTCCGACGAACACGAAATGATCCTGCAGTCCAAGCCGCCGGATCTGCTGTTCGTACTGTTCTCTCAGAATGCCGTCCCCCACGAACACGAACCGAACGCGGGGCACCGCCGCCACAATGCGCGGGGCCGCTTCGATGAGGTATTCATGCCCTTTGAGGCTGAACAGGCGAGCCACTTTGACGACGACAATGTCGTCGTCTGCCAGCCCCAGCCGACGACGAACGGCCTGCGGAGATTCCGGCGGCTGCAGAAAACGATCGACATCCATGCCGCTGTAGACCGTCGTGAATTTCGATTCCGGAGCGATTCCCGCCTCCACATACTGCCGCGTCATGGCATCGCAGACCGTGATGAAATGCTGACACCAGTTCGCCGCCATCCGTTCGGCTGTGCGGTACGCTTCGTACAGCAGACGCGGCTGACCGTAATGAAAGGACGCTCCGTGAATCGTGTGCACGCAGGGGATTCCCAGCGACCACGCCGCCCGGCGTCCCAGAATACCGGCCTTGGAACTGTGCGTGTGAACCAGATCGGGCCGGTAGTCCCGAAGGGCCCGTTTCACGGCCCGGTAGGCGTGAAAGTCGTACCACGGACTGAGATTTCGGCGCAGCGGAGGAATGATCCGCAGGTCCAGGCCACGCTGCCGGGCGCGGTCTTCAAGGCTTCCTTCCGGACCTCGAGCCGGCCCGGTCATCAGACACACCTGGTCACCGTGCCGATGATGCTGCCCATCGACCGTGAACAAAGTGTTTTCCTGAGCACCGCCGATGATCAGGCGGGTGATGATGTGAGCCACACGCATGGCGTCGGGTTTTCGGCTCCGGAGGGCTTCCGCAGACGACAGAATCGGCAGCGGAACGCAGACGAAACAGTGGAAACAGACGGATGATCTGCTAGAAACAAAGAAACGGGCACCCTATCGGATTCCGGCACGCCGGCGAAGCCTGTGAACGCTCCGCACGAACACGACTGCAGAATCCGCCCGTGACCAGCCGTCCATCCGCAACCGACCGAACCCCGGACGCATTTCCTGCCCGAACCGATCCGGCCGGTTTTGTGAAGATCCCCGGAGACATCCTGATGCATTGCCGTACCGCCGTCCTTTGTTTTGCTGTCCTTTTCTGTTCCGCTGCTTTTTCGGCCGACAGCGCCGAACAATGGCAGACCATTTTCAACGGCACGATGGAAGGCTGGAAAGTCGGAGAAAACGCCGATTCGTGGAGAATTGAAAACGGCGCTCTGGTCTGCCACGGCCCGAAAGCCCATCTGTTCTACGTCGGTGACAGCAGACCGTTCAAAAATTTCGAGCTGGAATGTGAAGTGATGACCCGGCCGGGAAGCAATTCCGGCATCTATTTTCACACGGAATACCAGGAAAGCGACTGGCCGCGCCGGGGGCTGGAGTGCCAGGTGAACATTTCCCACACCGATTCCATTCGCTCCGGCAGTCTCTACGGCATCGTCAAAGTGACCGATCCTCCGGCCCGCGACAACGAATGGTACACGAACAACATTCGTGTCGAAGGCCGCCATGTTGTCATTCGAATCAACGGACAGGTCGTGGTGGACTACACAGAACCGGAAAACCAGAAACCACATTCCGACCGTTTCGACCGCCGGCTGGGGCAGGGCACATTCGCTCTGCAGGCACACGACCCCGACAGTGAAGTGTGGTTTCGCAACATTCGGGTTCGCCGGCTTCCCTGAACGATGCGGGCCGGCCAGCGGCGGACCGGTTCGCTGAGGTCCGGCCCGCTGCCCCCGGACCGTCACAACCTGAGTCCGCTGCAACCGGTCTTTCCGACTGACCGAATCGACATTGCCGTGAAAGGAGTTTCCATGCTGATCCCGATGCAGCTGAGCCGTGTGATCGTTTCCGATCTGAACGATCAGCGGGCCATCTATCTTCGGGAGACCGATGGGAATCGAACCTTTCCCATTCTGATCGGCGACTTCGAAGCGGCTGCCATCAACCGACGGCTGCTGGAAGAACCGTCCTACCGGCCCATGACGCACGACCTGCTCCGCGAGTGCATCACGGCTCTGGGAGGCACTCTGCAGGACGTTGTCATCACACGCATCGAAGACCACACCTACTACGCGGTCCTCCGCATCGCACAGGGCGACGAAGTGCTGGAAGTGGACTGTCGTCCCAGCGATGCGGTGGCACTGGCCCTCTACACCGATCCGTCCATTCCCATTCTTGTCGACGAAGACGTTCTGGAACAGGTCGGCTGATGCTATCGATTCTCCGGGTCCCCGGCAGACTGTGCTGCGCCGCCACCATCCTGCTGGGCACCGTCCACCAGGACGGGGCGCTCTGTTCCGTTCGTGCCGACGACAGCGGATCCTCGACACTCGAAGACCACTCGCGGACCGATGAGAATGCCGCTGCGGATGCCGCCGAGAACTCCGATGCGGGTACGGATGCGGTCGAACCACCGCCTGTCCCGCTGTGGCATCTGGAACCCGGGCAGACGTTCGCCGTCCTGGTGACGACTCAGCGCGCGTCGACCGTTTCGGTCGACGGCACCGACCGGCAGATGGATGATGTGAGCCGGGTGAAGCTGCAGTACACGATCCTCACCCCCGCCGGTGATGGCGGATTCGGCGCCGAAGCCCAGGTCGTGGCCTTCGAACAGAATCGTCCGGACGCTCCCGAGACACCGGACGCATTTCAGACCGTGCCCGTTTCTGCAGTGCTGAAAACGGACCGGATTCCGCTGCGGATCAGCGTACAGGGCAGCCGCATCGATGTCCCGCGACTGCGGTCATTGCTGAACGACCGTTACCCGGAACACTTTGCAGTTCTGGATGAACTGTACGGAACCGATGCCCTGCGTTCCCTGCTGCATCTGCCGTTTCAGATTCCGCTGCTCATGCCGGGAGCCTCTCCGCCTCCTCTCATCCTGTCAGAACCTCCGGCATCCGAATCTGAAGACTCGGAAACCGACAGCGAAAACGCTCCCGCCACCCCGGCCATGACCTCGTTTCAGACAGGGCAGCAGTGGAACCGCACCCACACAGTCTCCCTGGGAATTCTGGGACAGGCGTCTCTGGAATGCCGGTACACCGTCACGGAAGTGGATCGACAGACACGCTCCGTGACCGTCCGCATCAGCCCGGTGAACCAGACGATTCTGCTGCCCGAAACGTCCGGGCCGACCGTGGACGCCTCACGGCTGAACGTTCGGGCCGATCTGCTCACCGGGACCGGGACCCTGCGGATGGCCGCCCAGGCCCCTCATCCGGAATCCATGACGTTCGAAATGCAGTTCCGGGTCGCCGTCGACGGACCTCTGACGGCCGGAGGCACCACACGGGACGTTCACTTCAGCCAGTTGTTGACCTGGCGATCGTTCGTGTCACAATTCGAACAGCACAGACGTCCGCAGGGCATCCCCCTGCGTCCTTCTCGTCCGATTCAGTAGAAAGAAGCCCTCAGAATGCCGATTTTCGAATACATCTGTTCGGAATGCGAAAAGGAATGCGAACTGCTGATGGGCCCCCGTGAAAAGCCATCCTGCCCGCACTGCGGTTCGCAGCGTATGGAAAAGCTGATGAGTGTGGCGGCGGGGCGGTCCGGATCGACCTCCGCCCTCCCGATCGCTTCAGACTGTCCGCCACCGGAAGCAGGCCCCTGCGGTCCCGGCTGCTGCCGGCTGCCTCAGTGACACATCCGGAATGTCCGGCAACCTGCAGGTCCGCACCGTCAGCCGACGCCCGTGGCGGTGGGACATTCAGTTCGGAAACATGACAGCGGCCTGTCTGCAGGCCGACGATCCGGTTGCCGGAATCATGCTGGTCACCGGAACGGTGCATCAGCCCCTGTCGGAACGCACGCAGCGGACACTGAGTCGAACTGTGATCGCCCGCCTTCTTGAAGCAGCCGCAGAAGACGCGGCGACAGAACTGCACTGGCTGGTTCCCGATACGGAAGCGCTTCTGACGGCAGACATCCTGGCTTCCCACCGGTTCCATCGCATGGCGCAGATCCAGGCCTGGTCTCCGCCGCGTCTATCCCCTGGAATCGGCGCCCCCCCGGAAGAACCCCACAAACTGCATGATCTGCTCGGCCGGCGCAGGGGGCCTCATCTCACCGGACTGCTTTCGGACTGTCTGACCGATTCTCAGGACCTTCCGCATCTGGTCACCGACCCGGACCAGCTCATCGCCCGGTGGTCCCGGCTGGGAAACGCGGATGTCCTGATATCCGATACGCGGCCACAGCCGGCAGGCATCGCCGTGCTGCACCGCGATCACGACGCGCGTTCGGCCGTTCTGCAGTATGTGGGTGTTCGCTGGCAGCATCGGCGTCAGGGTATCGGCCGCAGCCTGCTTCTCCACTCCTGTCAACTGGCGGCGGCAGATGCGCACATCGACGATCTCACGGCCTGGTGCGACTGCACCAACACCCCAGGAATCCGGCTGTATCGATCCATGGGCTGGTTGTCCGGCCCCGTGTGCGGCCTGTGGTGTCGTTCCGTCCTTCGTACCGATTCCGCCGAAGCACGGTGAATCATCCATGTCGCTTCCTTCTTCTGACCCATTCTGCACCGAAGCTGCCCAGGCGCTGTATTCGGTTCTGAATCGCCGCAAACAGTGCATCGTGCTGGCCGAAAGCTGCACAGCCGGACTGGCGGCCGCGAGTCTCGGCCGGCTGCCAGGAATATCCCGCTGGCTGGCCGGTTCTGCTGTCGTCTACCAGGAACAGACGAAAGTCCGCTGGCTGGACGTTTCCGAAGACCTTCTGGCAGCGCAGGGAGCCGTCTGTCAGGCCACCGCCGAACAGATGGCAACCGGGGTTCTGAACATCACGCCGCAGGCCGACGTGGCCGTGGCGATCACCGGGCACCTGGGCCCCGACGCCCCCGAAAACCTCGACGGACTGGTGTGGTGTGCCGTGGCCATCCGCACCGGTGACAGCTTCCATGTCCGGGCAAAACGCCTGCCCGTGGATTCCGGCCGGGAAGCAGCACACTCTGCCGGAGATACCGACCGTCGCCATCACCGGCAGATCGCGGCCGTCCGTGAAGCTCTGCGCTTCTGCCGCGACCGGCTCCTGGAACAGGAACACTGATCTTTTCCGCAGACCGCCCGGCCAATCACCGACTGTTGGCGGACTGCAGTCGGAACAACCGACTTCGGACGCTCTGAAAGTTTCCGCCCGGAACAACTCTCTGAAGGAAGTTCCGCGACCGCAACGAAACGCCCTCTGCCGGACAAAACACGAAGACGCTGTGCAGAGTCACACGGGGAAATGCGGAAAGCATTTCCCCGTGTGCATGTGGTCCTGTTCGAAACGCCGCACCCGCCAGCAGACAATGCCTGCTCACGCATGCGAACACATGGTGTCCGGCATTCTTCAGCGAGACTCTTCCCCGTCAGTCGCCTCCGCGGCAGGCGTCGGTGACGCATGTTCCGCTGCGCTGGCTGTTTCGGGCGTCGCCTGCAGTGCCCTCGGCTCCGCCGCAGCGACCGGACCGACCTGTGGCGCTGTTTTCTTCAGTTCGACGATCACTTCATCCGTGATGTTGACCGACTCATCGAACGTGAAGACAACAGCATCATTGCTGGTCAGCACGACGGACAGTCCTTTGTCTTTGGCAATCCGTCGTGCCAGCGGCATGACTTCCGCCCGAAACTCGGAAATGGCAGAACTTTTCATTTGTGCCAGAGCAGTCGTCGCCTGCTTCTGGTAGCTCGCCAGCCGAATCGTGGCATTGCGTTTCATATTGAGCAGTTTTTGAGCCTCTTCCGGACTCGGTTCTTCCGGCAGTTCTTCGAACGTCTCTGCAAGCTGCTTTTCGAAGGACGTCTTCACGGAACTGAGTTTCTGGTTGAGATCGAGTTCCTGCTGTTTGAGCTGCTGCAGGATCGCGGCATCGCGGCCAAGTGCTTTGGCTACTCGATCCAGATCCACCACCGCCACTCCGCCGGTGTGTTCGCGGCCGCATCCGGTGGTGAACAGTGTGACTGTCAGAGCGATGACAGTGAATGACATCTTCATTTTTGGGTGGCTCCATTTACGGATCGCTGGCATTTCGGGATTCGCTGCAGCGGTTCCACATACAGTTCCGCGCATCATTTCCCCGTGGGTCACTGACGCGGAGATAGCAGCGGCTTCCGTTTCAGGTCAACACTTCATGCACCGCTCAGGCTCTCCCACAGATGCAGCGGCGAAACAGAGCAGTCCCCATCCGCCCGAATCGGCCTTAGCGCTGCCGCTTCCCGCAGAATCTGCCGAACGAGAACACGGGAAGCCCCCGGTACTTCGCACGGCCGGGCGGCAGGCGCGATCGGGCCGACTGAGAGAGGATTGCCGAATGCCGAAGAAAAACCGTTTTCGCCGGTTTTCCGTACTGAAAGTATCGATTGGGCTGAACCGATCGCACCTGTGATACCGAATAGACGGATTGTACGGATTGTGTACGTGACGATATCACTGGAGCGCTCCATGGCAGCCTGCAACCCACCTGCATCGCGCATCTCTCGCGGCGTCGTGTTTCTTCGCAACTGCGGACGCCTGATGATGGTCCCGGTCCTCTGTCTGGTATCCGTCCCCGCGTATGCGCAGACCTGGC
>WFTL01000127.1 GCA_015485495.1 Planctomycetaceae bacterium | reverse complement strand
CGTCAGATGTGTATAAGAGACAGGTTTGAGTTCACCTGGCCCGTCGCCGAAGGGGCGGTTTCTCACAGAGCCACGGAGATGGTGCATGCGGGGGACTCTGGAAAATGGTCTCCGTGTCTTTGCAGCTCTGTGAGACCAATGTCTGCGACGCCGGAACACGATGGAACGCATCGATGGGCGACGGAAGAAAAAGGATTCCGCGTGGTCTGCGGGGCCGCGTGCATTTCAGCCGGGCGTCTCGCGAGTGTGACTGCGCTGACCACGGGGTGACAGCGAGTATTGACAAAAAGACCGCTCTGAAAAAAACGGTCGCGAGCGTACGACTGTCCAGAGCTGGGAAGTGTCAGGCAGAGCCGGCTGGCTCGATGAAGTGGTTTCTCACGGAGTCACGGAGCCACGGAGATGGTGCATGCGAGGGAAGCTGGAAAATGGTCTCCGTGTCTTTGCGGCTCTGTGAGAACAATGTCTGCGACGCCGGAACACGATCGAAAGCAGCGAGGATCGACGGAAGGAAAACACTCCGGCGCGTGCCGCCGGAGGCAGGTGTTGCATCGTGTGGGGCGTGCTGTAGCATGCGGTTTCGTTTCCTGTGAGCCATGCGCGGCGGCATAAGCGGTCCGATGGGGTGATGGCGGGGATGGCTTCGAACGGAAGTGCCCGTATCGTGCCCCGGGGCGCGGAACCGTGCTGCTCCGGCTCGAACCGACAGATGTCTGGATGTGAGTATGAACAGGTCGTTGTCTGCAGTGTGGGGCATTGTTTTCGCCGTAGTGCTGTGTTCGGTCGATCGGCCGGCGGCCGCGGCCGACACGCAGAATTCCTGGCGGGGATTCGTGATCGGCCAGGCGACGTGGAAGGAGATCGTGGATCGGCTGGGGCCGGCGCCGATCGAAACGCGGAGCCGACTGGATCTGCGTTACCCGTCGGTGGGACATCCGGAGCTGAACGACCGGCTGTACTTTCGCAACGAAAAGCTGGCGCTGGTCACGTCGGCATCCGATGACGAGCGGTTTCCCGATCGGGCAGCCATTGAACGGCAGTTCGGGAAACCGGAAGCGGAAGCCACGTTTCAGACTCAGGAGTATCTCGATTATTCCGAACAGGGGTTTCGTTTCATCTGTGCCCGGGACGGACACACCACCGGAATCATTTATTTCGAACCGGTGCCCAGGCGGGTTCCGCCGGGTTATCCGAACACGCACATCTGTCTGAGACGCAGGATGCCCGGGAGTCTGCCTGCCGGGGAGTACCACGGGCGCGTGGGAACTGCGGAAGTCAGCATCGCTCCTCAGGACTTTTCGAATCTGCTGGCACCCAATAATCCTCTGAAACTGCATCTGGCCGAAGACCTGAAAGCCCGGGTGGCGGTTTTCGAAACGGGCGGACAGTCGGTGGTGTTCATTGGGCTGGATGTGTTCGGGATGGGGCCGTGGGACATTCAGCGTCTGCGGGCGTCTCTGGCCGACCAGGGGTTTCCTCATGTGATCGTGGCCATGTCCCACACGCATGCCAATGTCGACACCATCGGGTTTTACGGCTACTACCCGCGGGAGTATGCCGACCACATCGTGCGGCAGGCCGAAGCGGCCGTGCAGCAGGCGGCTGCAGCCATGCAGCCGATTGCACGGCTGCAGACAGGAACGGTGGAAATGCCGCTGGCCGGCGGCCGTGTGGTGGATCTCATTCGCAACGGTCGCGATCCGGGGCTGGTGGATCCGGCCGTGTCCGTGCTGCAGGCTGTTGGGCGGGACGGAAAACCCCTGGTGAATCTGGTGCATCTGGCCTGTCATCCCGAAGTGATTCGACTGAAGGACACCGGCGGTTTGTCTCCGGATTACGTGGGGACGCTGTGTCGACGCGTCACGGAAGAACTGGGAGGCCAGACCGTCTTTCTGAATGGAGCTTTGGGCGGAATGCTCACTCCGGACACGCGCTTCGGAACTCAGGAAGCGGCCGAGCAGATGGGGGCGAAGCTGGCGGAGTACGCCGTGGCGGCCGCTGAAGCGGCCCTGCCCTGCCCGTCAGATCGGGTGTGGGTGGAAACGCGGGTCGTTGAGTACCCGATTACGGCTCGGGCCATCGAACAGTTTCTGTCGAATCCGCCGCGTCCGTATCCGCTGCGTGACGGTCGTGTGCGGGTGGATATGAGTGTGATCTGGCTGGGCGACGCTCAGTTCATCACGATTCCCGGGGAACCGCTGCCGGACATCGGGTTCGAAATCATGGAACGCATGACCGGCCGCATGCGGGTGGTCGTGGGTCTGGCGAATGGAGAACTGGGGTATCTGATCCCCAGTTTCGATTTTCGGGCCGGTCAGTATGTGGAACGCACCGGTCCGGGAGCTGCCGGTGGAGAGATCACGAGGAGCATCGGTCTGCAGCTTGCCGATCGGAAGCCGGAGAACTGACTTTTCGCGGAGGGCTTGCTGATTCGTCCGATGCTGGTCCGGGAGGCATCTGCGAGCTGGCTGCGCATGTCACGGTTCTGTCGGCGGACATTCCTGGACGGGTTCCGGGTTCGGCTGAGTGGATGCGGCCGGCCTGCCGTGTTCGGACGGGGGACTGTCCGGCGGCTCGGTCAGGACCGGTCCGTCGGATTCTCGCCGGAGTTCCAGATCTTCCAGACGGACGCCGGCGGCGTCGTCTTCGTGCGAACGCAGGATGAGTCGAATGGGGACTTCCTGAAACGGCGTCGTTTCCCTCAGATATCCCAGCAGGTAACGTTTCCATGATTCATCGAACAGCTTCGGGTCGCTGCACTTGATGATGATCGTGGGCGGTGAACTGGCGACCTGCGTTCCGTAGTAGATTTTCGGGCGCCGGTTGCGGCGACGGGGCGGCGGATTGTTTTCGATGGCGGCTTTGAGAATGCGGTTGAGCTGTCCGGTGCCGATTCGCTGACGTGCCTGTTTGTCGATGACCTGAGCCAGATTGATCAGTTTTCGGATATTGCGCCCGTCTTTGGCGGTCAGAATGGCGATGGGGACGTGCCGCATGGTTGCGAAGGTGCCGGTCAGGTAGTCTTCCCAGGCGGCGATCGTCATGTCTTCCTGCTGAGCCAGATCCCACTTGTTCACCACGAAGATGCACGGTTTGAAGTGGCGGGAGATTTCTTCGACCAGCTGTTTGTCGACGCGGGAAATCGTCCGGGTGGCATCGAAAAACATGAGCACGATGTCGGAGCGGCGGATACTGCGCTGAGCCCGAACCAGTCCGTAGAATTCGATGTTTCCGGCCAGGCTTTTGCGTTTGCGGACTCCCGGTGTATCGATGGCTACGAACGTGTGGCCGTCCACATCGAATCGAATGTCGATGCTGTCTCGCGTGGTTCCCGGAACTTCGCTGACAATGACGCGTTCCGTGCGGGCGAGCTGATTCAGAAAGGTGCTCTTGCCCACATTGCGGCGTCCGACGATCGCCAGACGCATGTCCGGAGTGGTCAGCAACTGCTGACCTTCGACGGCTTCCCGACCGTCCGGCGGCGGCAGCAGATCGACGATGGCCTGCAGCAGTTCGGATCGATGACGATTGCCTTTGACGCTCGTGATGACCTGCGGCAGCCGACCCAGCTTCAGAAAACCGGCCGCTTCCATATCCAGTCGGGTGGAATCGCACTTATTGACCACCATGAGGGCCGGTTTGCGGGTCTGGCGGATGCGGTCGGCCACGAGCTGGTCCAGCGGCGTGATGCCCGCCCGGGCGTCCACGACGAACAGCAGGGCGTCGCAGTCGTCCAGCCCCATGCGGATATGGCGTTCGATGTCTTCGGACAGATCGTCACTGTCGACGATGCCGATGCCGCCCGTATCGACCAGTTCGAAATAGCGGTTCTGTTCGTGCATCACCCAGGTCACGCGGTCGCGAGTGACGCCGGCGGTCGGGTCGACGACGGAAAGGAGTTTTCCGGCCATCCAGTTCAGCAGTGAACTTTTGCCGACGTTGGGACGGCCGACGATGGCGACTTTCGGAATACCCATGACAGATGGTTTCGGGTGGGGGGTGTGCGAACAGCCGGCATGCCGGACTCAGACGTCATGGGAAAACGGGCTGATCCGCGGGTTCCAGGTCCGGGGCGGATCTTAGCCCGGGCCGGCTGGTCTCCGGTGCTGTCCGACCACGGCAGCAGATGGGGGTGCTGTCCGGCCACGGCAGCAGATGGGACTGCGGGGCCGCGGCGCTGTCAGGGTACTGTGAGAAATCCCGCATCGTGAACAGGATTGGCCGGATTCTGGTGAGAATCGCAGGAAACGGACGTCCGGACGCGGTGGCAGCAGGTCGGCGGAAGGGGTGAGAATGCCGGTCCCGATGCGTAGACTCATCGCTCCGGCCGTTCGAAACGGACTGACAGACCCGCCTGTCGGCTTAGAATCCGCCTGTTTGGGACAGACGGTCTTCTGAGGACATTCAGGTGCAGGCAGGTGGTGAACGCAATTCGACCGGGCGGCAGAGAGGAATGTCCCGCTGGTCCGTCGTGGTGGGGACGGTTCTGTGGGCAGTGGTCCTCACCTGGCTGCTCATTCTGCGCAGCGGAACCGAATCCGGGTCGGAGGATCGGCCGACCGACGGGGCATCGACCGCGGCCGATGCATCAGTAGACGGCGGTTCGGGCGACGGAGAACAGGCGGCTTCCGGAAAATCCGGGGCGACCGCTGCGGACAGCAGCCAGGGCGGGCCGCCCACGATCACGTTGAACATGGCCCCCCCGACCATTCCTGATTTCTCGTTCGAGGAATGTATGGGCGGGACGTTCGGTCTGGAGGATCTGAAGGGACGCCCCTGGGTGGCGAGCTTCGTGTTCACCCGCTGTGTGCTCACATGTCCCCAGATCACGCTGGCCATGAAGAAACTGCACGACCGGGTCATCGAGGAGAATCCGGACGTGATGTTCGTCACATTCACGGTGGATGCGGAATACGACACGGCTGATGTTCTGCGGAAGTATTCGGAAGCCTACGAACCGGACCGCAGCCGCTGGAAATTTCTGACGGGAGATGCCGAGGCGATCCGGCAGTTCATCGTCAGCGGGTTCGGCGTGTATGTGAAGGAGAACATTGGAGAATCGCGGCGGCCCGGTCTGGAAGTCGCTCATTCTAACCGCGTGGTGCTCGTTGATCCGGAGGGCGCACCGGTGGGAAAATTTCTGGCGACCAACGATGCCGAGATGGCCAGACTGGCCCGCATTCTTCTGGGACGCGCTCCTTTTCCGGAACCGTCCCCGCCGGTCCGGTTTCTGCCTCCAGGAAGCGGTCCTGAAGGCGTGGAAATCGAAATCCGCGGACAGGACAGTTCGTTCGAATCGGCCGGTCCATCTGCTGCAGACGACGGCGGTCCGACCGACGTCCGCGGAGATGCCCGGGCGGCGGATGACGATTTTCGCCGTCACAGTCCCGCTGAGCGTGCGGCCCGGATCGATCGTCTGCTGCCAGGGTGGGCGCGGCGGCTGCCGACCGTCAATGCACTGCTGAACGCCACGGCGACCGTTCTGCTGTTGTCCGGCTGGCGGGCCATTCGGCGAGGCCGGCGGGTGCGGCACCGGAACTTCATGGTGGCGGCTTTCGCGGTGTCCGTTCTGTTTCTGGGATGTTATCTGACGTCTCACTGGGCACTGCAGCACTATGCGTCCGAACGCGGCCGGCCGTTCACAGGCGGTGAACCGGCCGCCCGGCTGTACTACGCCATTCTGTGGCCCCATGTTGTGCTGGCCGCTGCCGTGCCGTTTCTGGCCGTGCGGGTATTCATGCATGCGTTCGCACAACGGTGGGACCGTCATCGCCGTCTGGCGCGGTGGACGCTGCCGGTGTGGCTGTATGTGTCGGTGACCGGTGTGATCATTTACTGGATGCTCTACGGGGGAGCATTCTGACCGCTCGGCTGCCCGTCCCGTGAATTCAGGGCGGGCCACCGGAGTGACGGATGGGCTTCGATCCGAACGGCCCGTGCGGCACGGGTGTTGCAGAGTGTCGGCGGACATCATCCGGGCTGCCTTGTGCGGGCAGTTCCCATCGGGAGACGGGCAAACGAAGGGAGAAGGCCGTCCCGCGTGCCGGGAATCTGAATTCTACCGACCGGTAGGCTTCCCGACGGCTGAGACGCCCGGTACAGTCACGGCAGCGTCGTGGGAGCGGCTGCCGGGAGGCAGCGGCCGGCGGCGGAATCCGTTCGATTTTCTTTTTTCGACTGAGTGTTGCCATGAAAGAAGCAGTCATTGTCAGCACGGCTCGCACCCCGATCGGCCGGGCGTATCGCGGGGCCTTCAACAACACTCAGGGCCAGTCCCTGGCGGCTCATGCCATTCGCGAAGCCGTCCGTCGGGCCGGTGTGGATCCCGGTGAAGTCGACGACGTGGTGATGGGCTGTGCGATGCAGCAGGGATGTACGGGAATGAACGTGGCTCGTCAGGCTCTGCTGGCAGCCGGGCTGCCGACGAGCGTGTCGGGGATGACGGTCGACCGCCAGTGTTCGTCGGGCATGATGGCCATCGCCATTGCCGCGAAGCAGATTCTGTCGGACAACATGTCTGTGGTGGTGGGTGGCGGCGTGGAATCCATCAGTCTGGTTCAGAATGAGCACATGAATCAGCATCGGGTGAAGGATCCGGCGGTGGAAGCCGCCAGTGAGCACATTTACATGACGATGCTGGAAACCGCCGAAGTCGTGGCAAAGCGGTACGACATTTCACGGGAGCAGCAGGATGAGTACGCGCTGCAGAGTCAGCAGCGAACCGCGGCCGCTCAGCAGGCCGGTCATTTCGATGACGAAATTGTTCCGATGCCTTCGACCATGGGGGTGATGGACAAACAGACGGGAGAAATTTCGTTTCGTGAGGTGACTCTGGAAAAAGACGAAGGGAACCGGCCGGACACGACGGCAGAAGGCCTGGCGGGACTGAAGCCGGTTTTCGATGGAGGCGTCATCACGGCGGGCAATGCGAGTCAGCTTTCGGACGGTGCATCGGCCTGCGTGGTGATGGATTCGAAGCTGGCTGAGCAGCGGGGTCTGGAACCTTTGGGCATTTATCGCGGCATTGCCGTGGCGGGCACGGAACCGGACGAGATGGGGATCGGCCCTGTTTTCGCCGTTCCGAAGCTGCTGGAACGCACGGGACTGAAGATGGAAGACATCGACCTGTGGGAACTGAATGAGGCGTTTGCTGTGCAGGTCGTCTACTGCCGTGACCGGCTGGGGATTCCCGATGATCGACTCAACGTGAACGGCGGAGCGATTTCCATCGGCCACCCGTACGGCATGTCGGGGGCCCGCATGGTGGGGCACGCGCTGATTGAAGGCAGACGGCGGGGGGCCAGGTACGTCGTCTGTACGATGTGCATCGGGGGCGGCATGGGGGCCGCCGGACTGTTCGAGGTTGTCTGAGTTTTATTCAGACGACGATTTTCCGTTTGACGCCAGCCATGTCGCAGCAGGGTACGTCCGACCAGGAACGTCTGGATGAGATCATCCGGACGGCGGCGCTGATCATTCATCGCAAGGGCTACGATGCCACGAGCATGAATGACATCGCCGATGCCGTGAATCTCACGAAAGCCGGCCTGTACTATTACACGCGCGGCAAACAGGATCTGCTGTTCCGCATCATCCGCTGGGCCATGGACCGGGTGGAAACGGAGATCCTGCAGCCCGGAAGGCAGATCGCCGATCCTGGAGAACGCCTGCAGGAAATCGTCCGGCGGCATCTGGAATCGATGCTGGTGGACGGCGGCGTCGTGGCCATTCTCACCGTGGAAGTCGATAAGCTCAACAGCGAACAGAAGGCCGAAATCAAACAGCGGCATCGCCGGTATCTGTATCTGGTCCGCGAAACGCTGGAAGAACTTCGGGATCAGGGGCGTCTGCGTCCGAACGACCCGACCATCGGCGCGCTGAACATGTTTGCCACGATCATGGGCGTGGCCCGCTGGTATCAGCCGGGCGGGCATCTGTCCCGGGATGCCGTGATTGCGGAGATCACCGACTTCGTGCTGGGAGGCCTGCTGAAGGACCATCAGAGCAGCGGCAGGCCGCCCGAGATGCCGGCGGAAAACGGCGGACGCCCGGGGGCGTGCTGAGAAACCAGCGCGGTTTCATGGGAGGCGACGCGACGGGGTTACGTGTTGAATTCGGGACGCCGTTCGCCGAGCTGTTCCCGCAGCCGGGCCACGATGCTGCTGTGCATCTGACTCACCCGGGACTCCGACAGGCCCAGTGTCGTGCCGATTTCCTTCATGGTGAGTTCTTCGTAGTAGTACAGGATGATGATGAGCCGTTCATTGCGGTTCAGGCCGCGGGTGACCAGCTTCATGATGTCGCGTTTCTGGATGCCGTGTGTGGGGTCTTCCCCTTTGGCGTCTTCCAGAACATCGACCTCGCGGACATCCTTGTAGCTGTCCGTTTCGTACCACTTTTTGTTCAGGCTGACCAGGTTGACGGCGCTGGCTTCGGTTCGAAGTTTTTCGAATTCCTGAATCGTCAGGCCCATGGCTTCGGCGACTTCGGCATCGGTGGGCGGACGTCCGACGCGGGCTTCCACCGATTTGCGGGCGGCTTCCAGCTTGCTGGCCTTGCTGCGCACCAGGCGGGGGACCCAGTCCATGGTCCGCAGTTCATCCAGCATGGCGCCCCGGATCCGCGGGACGCAGTATGTTTCGAACTTGACGCCGCGGTCCAGATCGTATGCTTCGATCGCATCCATCAGTCCGAAGACCCCGGCGGACATCAGGTCGTTCAGGTCGACGCCTTCCGGAAGTTTGGCCCAGACACGTTCGGCGTTGTACCGGACAAGAGGCAGATATCGTTCCATGAGCTGATTTCGCAGCGCCTGGTTGCGCATGTCCTTTTTGAATTCAATCCAGACATGGGCGATATCTTCACTGAGCTTGCTGGTCATTCATTCCTCCATGACGAACACGGCGCCGGACGCATCCGGTTTCCCGTCATCGATTCCATCGGACGGACATCCCGGAAAAGTCCAGCAAAACCCGTTCAACCGTCACGGCTTCACAAAAGTGCCGGCTCAGCGGCCGGGACGGTGTGCCCGATGACGACGGACGGACGCCGGTGTTCGATACTCCCGCATTTCTGTGTCTGATGTCTGCGAAAGCATCACCGCGGCATCACGCGGCAGAATCTGCCGCCGAAGTGAACCTGTCACAGACGTGTTCCTGCAGCTTCGGATGAGCCCGAAACCGTCCCGACGTCCTGTCGTCAGACTCTCACAGTTCCGTGAGCGTCCCCGCATGACGACCGGTCGCGGACGGGGCGGGTGATATCGGAGCCGGTTCCGGACTGTCCAGACGGATGGAAGCCGGAAAAACGGGCTTTCTTCCGACTTTTTTCGGGTTCGGCAGAAACAACCGGACGCATGCTTCTGAGTCGGCAGATTCAGTCGTGGAGCCGATCACAGGTCCGCCGTTTGCTGACCGGAGTCGCACAATCTGCAGAAATCGAAGCGGCCACCGCACAGGGCCGGCGGAGGTGTCCGCGGCGGGGACCCGGACGGTTCAGACGTCACGTGGATTCCGGTGGCGCCGATTGCGGATTCCGGTCAGGCGATTCGTGAACGGAAACCTTCTGGCCGATGGTCGGTTCGGTCCCTTTGATCAGGCGGACGATGTTCGAACGGTGCCGCCAGATGATCAGCGCCGGAACGGCCACGGCGAAGGCGGTCAGAGACGATCGGGCCGGTGTCCAGGCCTGGGCTCCCTGAAAAATGAAATAGCTCAGCGCGAACGTCACTGCTGCCGTGCACGAAGCCAGAGCCATCAGACGCGTCGCCATGAGAACCGACAGGAACAGAACCAGCGCTGCGCCCAGAGGTCCGGGAGCCAGCACAAGAACGACTCCCAGAGCGGTGGCCACCCCTTTGCCGCCCCGGAATGCGAGCCACACGGGGTACATGTGTCCGATGATGGCCAGAAGCCCGGCGGCCACCGACGCGTGTTCGGTCCAGGCAGCCGGCACGCCGTCGGCAGCGGCGCGTGTCAACAGCGGCGGGAGGACTCCTTTGAGGGCGTCGAGGACCAGGACGGCCAGTCCCCAGTTCCACCCGATCACACGTCCCACATTGGTCGCTCCGATATTGCCGCTGCCGTACCGGCGAATATCGTCTTTCAGCCTCCAGCGGGCGATCAGATACCCGAACGGGATGCCTCCACAAAGGAATCCCGCGACAGACGCAGTGAAAAGGAAGAGCAAAGGCGACACGGGACCGTGTTTCAGCAGCAGAACTCCGGTGGATGTGCGGCTATTTCATCATCTGTGTCTGAGCGAGCCGTTCCTTGAATTCCAGGGCAAAGGCTTCATCGTTCATCAGGCTGCGGTTGTTCATGGCCAGAATCTTGCGAATGCGGCCCACAGTCTGCTTGGCCGGACTGGTGAGCTGACGAACCAGTTCATCCGGTTCGAATTCTTCCAGTTCCCGGACCGTGTGAATTCCCAGAAACACGAACGCTTCCCGGGCCGCCGGGTCGTTCTGGAAGACGATGTCCAGCGGAGCATCGATGGGAATCTGGGACCGGCCCAGTTTGCGGGCCGGTTTCGAAGAACGGATTCCGCTGGTGGTCGTGGCCCGGCGAACTCCCTTGCGGCGCGCGGGCGCCTGACGGGCCGACCGGCCTTCAGAACGCTGCCTGGCCGTGCGGGTTCTGGCAGCCGGTTTTTTCACGGTCTTCTTCTTTGCGGCGGCCGCTTTCTTCTTTGCAGGAGATTTCGCGGCCGGTTTCTTTTTCTTCTTTGCCGACGTTTTGCGGGCAGCCGCGGCGGCCGGTTTTTTTCTTCCGGAAGCCGTTTTCTTCTTCGTGGCGCGGCCGGAAGCCGTCTTTTTCGTGGCAGACGATTTCGTGGTTGCCGATTTTCGTCCCGCGGGTTTCTTCGTGGCCGCTTTCTTTTTCGCCATCGTTCGTTCCACCTTCCGGGCCCGTGCGGCAGTCGGTGACAGACCGCGGCCTGTGCTGGAGTGTCGGTGAGAGAATTCCTGGGAATTCCCGCAGAATGCCAGGGTAACCGAATCGAACGCGGCTCTCCACGCCACGTGCGGCCTAAGTTCAGGAAGACGCCGGTTTCCTCGGGAAACCGACGTCCGCCGGGCCGCCGGGCCGCCTCCCGTTGCGAGAAGCTGCCGGCCACAGCGGTGGAACAACGGCCGGCCGGTCCGGACACCACACCGGACTGCTGTTGTCTTATTCAGTCACGCAGGCGAATGCGCCAGATGAGCGGTGATCGGACGCGGGGACGAATCTCTCCGCTGGGAATCAATACGGCATCTTTCCAGCGGACGGCCGTGGTGGTCACCGGGCAGGCGGGGGTCGATCCGGCCGGCTGCCAGAGATCGCGCAACGTGTCGTACTGCAGCGCCTGCTTTGGAAACCCCGGATGGCGATCTTTCAGGACATCGGCCTGAGTGAAGAACGATCCGTCCGCTCCGCCGAACACGATGATTCGATTCGTGCCCAGACCGATGCCTGTTCCCGCCATGACACTGCGTGGCAGGTCGGCGCACCGTCGCCACACACCTTCTGCGGGATTGTATTCCCAGGTGTCTTTCAGAAACTGCACTCCGCCTGCGTTTTCTCGACGGCCGCTCACGACATACAGACACTCCCCGTGTCCGCTGTGCTGCCGGACCGCCAGATGAAGAGCCCGCGGCGGGCCCGGCAAAGACGGCAGAATCTGCCAGTGGAAGTCCGGACTCTTCCGGCGCGACAGATCCAGTGCCCACAACTGATTCATCGCGGAATCGAGCGTCTGTCCGGACTGACCACCGACCACGTACACCGTTTGTCCAATGAGCGCGGCGGCTCCATAGGCACAGGGGGCCGGCAAAGACGGCAGACACTCGATTTCCGTGCGCTGCTCGGCGGGATTCCAGCGGAGCAGATACACGCTGCGGAAAACACGCTGCGCATCGCAGCCGCCCATGCAGAGAATGCCGTCCGGAAGCGACACGGTCATTCCGTAGGCCGTCGGCCGCGGCAGGGTTCCGCCGTCGCTCCAGATCCGCCTGCCGGATTCCTCCGTGAGAACGTGAATGCGGTCCCGCCAGATTTTGGTGCTGTCCCACACGGGACGGGGAAAATTGGCGCCTCCGGCAACCAGCAGAACGGTCCGCTCCGATCCGCTGACGCCCGTGAACGGACCGGCCACACCGAGTTCATCCGGCAGGCGGGCAAAAATGTCCCAGGTGAGGATGTTGCGGGCCGGATCCGTATCGGCGGCCGGCGCGGCAGAGAACAGATTCATCGCCAGGACGATGACGGGAAACAGCCGCCGGCAGGTCATGATGGTGATCGGTCCTGAGAACTGGACGGATGCCGCAGGACGGCAGAAGTTGTCGCTGTTTTCACAGGAGCCGCTGCAGAAGCGAACTGCGGATTCAGGCTGCCTGATGTCTTTGGGAGTCAGTTGGCCGGTTCGCCCGGGTCGTCATCGATCCACAGCTCACACCCGGGAGATGTCGTGGCGGTGACGTTCGGCGTGCGGCCCTGCAGGACGGCATCCAGCGCGTCGCGCAGATAGGTGTGCCGGGGAGCATTGCGAGCGTATCCGAATCCGTACTGATCGTCGACCGCTCCTCGATACTGCAGACGGCGGTCGGCATCGAAGACGAATGCTTCTGTGGATGTTCTGGCCTGCAGAGTGCGAATGATGTGCTGGTCCGAATCCCGCACATAGGGGCTTTGAAATCCCTGTGTGGCGATGGCTCTGTGAATGCGTTCCACTGTTTCGGCGCGGTTCGGATTCACAAAGATGAACTCCACACCCCGGTCGGCGTAGTCCTTTTCCAGCAGCGCCAGCGACGGAGCATAGCGGCGGCACAGGGGACAACTGGTGCCGGTCAGAAGAAACACGACCGCCCTGGCGTCCTTCAGGTCGCTGATCCGATGGGTGGTGCCGTTCAGGTCTGTGTAGGTCAGGTCATCCGGCAGAATGCGCCCGATGCCCTGCTCAGTTCCTTCCAGAACCCTGGGAGCCTCCCGGACAGGCGGACGGGCCGATGACGCAGGTGACCAGAAGAGTGCGGACAGGACCAGACCCACGACGGGCAGAACACGGCAGGAGGCAGTCAGCATCGACGGAATCCGGATGAAAGAACCAGGAAAGGGAAACAGGCGGACAGCCGCGGCAGGCACGAAGCAGGACGGCGGGGCGGTCACCGAAGGCACATGCTATTTTCGGAAAGCGAACGGCTGTCGGCAACCGGAAAACAGACTTTCCGCACAGCCCCACTTGTGCACCCGGTCCGGCGGCGATGGGAATGAAACGGAAGCGGCGTGCGTCTTTCCGCTGTCGTGCTGTGGAACGCGGCGCCGGGGATGCGGCTGCGGCCTGCCGCATCAGGCAAGCAGGTCGTGCAGGACGTGGCCGTGGACATCGGTGAGGCGTCGGTCGATGCCGTCGTGGCGAACGGTCAGACGTGTGTGATCGATTCCCAGCAGGTGCAGAATCGTGGCGTGCACATCGTAGACCTGCGTGGGGGACGAGCGGTCCAGAGGTTTGTAGCCCCATTCGTCTGATTCCCCGCAGGTGATGCCGCCCTGAACACCGCCGCCGCACAGCCAGTTCGTGAAGACGTACGGGTTGTGGTCCCGCCCGCGACCTCTTTGAGAACTGGGCAGCCGCCCGAATTCGGTTGTCCAGTGGACGACCGTGTCTTCCAGCAGGCCACGCTGTTTCAGGTCCTTCAGAAGGGCGGCCGTGCCCACTGCCATTCCGCGGGCCAGCGGGCCGTGGTCCCGCTCCAGATCTTCATGAGAATCCCAGTTGCGGCGCGGAAATCCGTTGTCATTTCCGGACCAGATCTGGATGAACCGCACGCCGCGTTCCAGCAGCCGTCGGGCGATGAGACACTTGCGGCCGAAGTATTCCGTTTCTTCCGGAGCGTTGATGGTGTCCGGCCAGGTGCTCCCGGCGCGATCCAGCCCGTACATTTTCAGGATGTGTTCGGGTTCGCCGGAGATATCCAGAGCTTCCGGAGCACTGAGCTGCATCTGGGCGGCCAGTTCATAGGCCTGAATGCGGGCTTCCAGACGGGAATCGCCCGGACGCGTCTGTTGATACTGCCGATTCATGCGGTTCAGCAGATCCAGTCCGTCACGGTGGGCTTCGGGGGTGACGAAATCGGCATGGGCCTGCAGATCGGCGATCGGGTTGGCCCGCTGCGGAAAAATGACAGTGCCCTGACTGCTGGCCGGCAGAAAGGCGGCGGCCCAGTTTCTGGGACCGTTGCTGGCGTAGCCGCGGTGATCCGGCAGCACGACGAACGTCGGCAGATTCCGGTTGATGGCTCCCAGAGCATAACTGACCCAGGCCCCCATTCCGGGAAATCCCGGGCGCTGAAATCCGGTCGTCTGCAGATAGGTGGCCTGAGAATGGACACCCGTTTTGCCGACCATGTTGTGGATGAAGGCGATGTCATCGACACATTCTCCCAGCGGGGCGACGACTTCGCTGAGCGGCTTTCCGCATGCCCCGTACGGGGAGAATGCGAACGGCGATTTCATCCAGGGGCCCAGTCCGTTCTGGAAGGCTTCCACCGGTTCTCCGAAATCGGACGGTTCCCCGTGGTGTCTGTCCAGCATGGGTTTGTGATCCCACAGATCGATGTGGCTGGCGGCTCCGGCCATGAACAGCTGGATGACGCGCTTCGCTCTGGGAGGATGGTGCAGTGCCGACAGGGCACCATTCGTGGCGGCCGCTTCTTCCTGCATCATCATCGTCAGGGCGATCGACCCGATGCCGACACCGGACTGTTTCAGAAAATCTCGTCGTTCATTCATCATTGGTCCTGTCTTTGCTGGTGTCTTTCAGTAGGTGCCTTTCAGAGCTGCACGGGTTTCCGGCTGCCCGGCGGTCTGTTCTGTGTTCGGAACTGCGGGGGTCATCAGTCCAGATACAGGAATTCCGACAGATTCATCAGGACGCGACACAGGTTCTGCAGTCCGTGTCGACGGGCATATTCGAGAAACGCGGCGTGTTCGGCGTCTGTGGGCGATCTTTGCAGCGCCAGACGAACGGCCCGGTCGACCTGTTCCGGCAGACTGTCGGCATGGCGTTCTGTCCGATGGGCGAACAGACGCGCCATGTGCAGAACAAAATCGTTGTTCAGCAGCGACAGAGCCTGCAGCGACGTGAGCGTTTCACTGCGCTGCGGGGTGCTCTGAGAGGAATCGGCACAGTCCAGCGTGGTCATCCAGGGGTGGGGCTGAGACCGGACGATGAAGCGGTAGATGCTGCGCCGGTGAGAAGCCGGATCGGCCGGGTCGAATTTGTGGTATTCGTAATGCGGCGAGTGTTCGGTCTTTTCCAGGACGAACAGATGAAATCCCGGTCCGCCCTGTTTTCGGTTGAGGGCCCCGCTGACAGCGAGCATGGCGTCTCGGATTTCTTCGGCTTCCAGACGGCGGCGCGGCATCCGCCACAGAAAGCGGTTGCTGCGGTCTGTGCGGGCCGCATCTTCCCGGATGGCCGATGTCTGTCGGTAGACGTAGCTGGTGACGATCATCCGGTGCAGCGCCCGGATGGACTGGCCGCTGTCGCGGAATTCCACCGCCAGCCAGTCGAGCAGTTCCGGGTGTGTGGGCAGCGCGCCCATGCGGCCGAAATCGTTTGGTGTGGCCACAATGCCCGTCCCGAAATGACTCTGCCAGATACGGTTGACAATGGAACGCCACACCAGGGGATGATTCGGATCTGTCAGCCAGCGGGCCAGAGCGGCGCGGCGTTCTCCTTCGGGCATGTCCGGAGGCAGCCGGAAGGCGTCGTTTTCGTTCAGAGGGAAGAATCCGGGCACGGCGGCCTGCTGCGGCCGCCGGACGTCTCCGCGCTGCAGCACGCGGATCGTTCGGGGCTGTCCGAGTGTCGGGCGGAACTGGCCCTGCTTTTTGAAACGTGTGGCGGCCGCGTAGACCATGCGGAACGGAGGCAGGGCACGCAGTTCTGCCTGGAGTTCCTGGATGGAACGGCGAAGGGATCGCTGCTGTTCCTGAAGACGGGCGATCTGATCGGTCTGCAGGAGGGTTTCCCGTGCTGCCAGAGCCTGTTCGAGCTGCTGAGCCTGTTCGTCCGTTCCGGCGGTCGGCCAGCGGCCGTCTGTCAGATTCTCCCGACTCCAGCGAACCGGCGCTTCGATGGAATCGAGTGCCGTGACGGCGGCGCCGCGGGCGGCATTCGTTCCGTCGGGCCGCAGAACCTGCAGTTCTGCCAGAGCCATGATGTAGACTCCACGGCGATCGGCCAGTCGGGACGCGACGATGCGAACGCGGTCGCCTGTGATCCCCGCGGCGGAAACCACGACCGGACGCAGTCCGGGATTCGGAAAGTCGGTCCGGGTGTGGTCTGAAACAGTGTGCCACGTGCCGTCAGAACGGACTTCGATGCGAAACCGAACGGGAAATCCGAATCCGGCTCCGATTCCTCCGAAGTCATCATGGCAGGGACGCAGCACGATGCGGTCGATGTCCACCGGATCGTCCAGAGCGACTTCCACCCATTTTTCCGAATCCTGCCGGGACGCGAATGCGGTGTGGTATCCGAACTGTGGTTCCTGAGTGACCTTCATTTCGGCCTGCAAAGCGGCGATTGTCTTCTGAATTCGGGCCAGTTCCGGTCCGGCCCGTTCAGCAATCTGATCTTCCAGGCGGGCGTCCTTCTTTTTCAGGTCTGTCAGCCGGGATGTGAGTTCCTCCCGCCGCTGTGCTGTGTCGGAATCGATGTTCCAGGGGCGATCGGCCCGATCCACGGCTGCGAAAATCGCCTGCAGTCCGTAGTAGTGTTCCTGAGTGATCGGGTCGAATTTGTGGTTGTGGCAGCGGGCGCACTGCACGGTCACGCTGCAGAAGGTGTTGAAGGTTCCGGACACGAATTCGTCACGATCCAGATTTCGCGCCACCATGCCGTCGTATTTGGTTTCGGGGACTTCCACATGACCGATGAAATCCCACGGACCGGCTGCCAGGAATCCGAGTCCCAGAATGCCGTCCGGGGTTCCGGGAAACAGCACGTCGCCGGCGATCTGTTCCTGGACGAAGCGGGAATAGGGCCTGTCTTCATTGAATGACCGGATGACATAGTCGCGATAGGGCCAGGCATTCGATCGGGGTTTGTCCTTGTCGTACCCGTGTGTGTCGGCGTATCGGACGACATCGAGCCAGCGCCGCGCCTGGCGTTCCCCGTAGTGGGGCGATGTGAGCAGGCGGTCCACGAGTTTCTCCCAGGCGCGCGGGTCCTGGTCGGCAACGAATCGTTCGACTTCTTCCGGAGTCGGCGGGAGTCCGATCAGATCGAACGTGACGCGGCGAATCAGAGTGCGGCGGTCGGCCGGTTCCGAAAAATCGAGTCCCCGTTCGCGCAGGGCGCGCAGAATGAACTGATCGATCGGTGTCTGAATGCGGGGGTCCTGCAGCGATGGAACTTCCGGGCGCTTCAGGGGACGCCACGACCACCAGTCGAAATCGTCTACCTGGGAGGCTTCCAGGGTCACGTCGTCCGGCCAGGGCGCTCCACGCTCAATCCAGCGGCGGACGGCGGCGATTTCTTTCGCGGACAGCGGATCGGCGTCCTTCGGCATCTCGGCCCTTCCGTCAGTGGGCTGCAGGATCTGCAGCAGGACACTGTCGGCAGGGGCTTCCGTGTCGATGTAGCCTCCGTCCACCAGATCGGACCGCGTCTGCAAAGACAGGTCGCCTTCCGGTTCTGAACCGGAATGGCAATGGACGCATTTCTGCTCAAAGATCGGAGCCACATCCTGCAGAAAGGCTTCATCGGCGGACAGGCTGCCGGTGATCTGCAGGGCGGCGATGGCGATGAACCAGAAGACACAGGACGGGGCAGCAGGGAGGCGATCGCAGACGGTCATGACAGATGCGGGCAGCGGCAGGCAGGTCCGGACGGGGGCCCGGGGCCGGACCGTTCCAGAACGAAAAGGATTTGTGCGGTTGTCTGTTCCTGACCCCGGCAGACGGAATTTTGTAGCGAAATTTCACCAGATTCGGACATTTTTCGGTGTGAAAATCCATGGGCCGGGCGCCAGATGACAGTGAACCACGGTTTTTCCCCGGACGGCGGCTTTGTGGACACCTGTCGTGACCGGACAGCGGTGTCTGTCGCCGGGGCCGTGTTTTTCGGACGCCAGGGAGCGTGTTTTTCGAACCGGTGAGCAGTCCTGGGTGGCCTTTTTTCCTGTCTGTCGGCAGATTCCGGCAGCGATCGATGAACGGATGACACAGACCGTGGATGCGAATGCGTGCGGATCGGCGGATGACTACGAAGCCTTCCTGAGGCTGTATTCACGGCATCAGCTTCAGGTGATGGCCTACATCCGTGCACTCATCCACGATCCTCATGCGGCCGGCGACGTGTTTCAGGAGACGAGTCTGGAACTGTGGCGCAGTTTTGCTTCGTTCCGTCGTGATGCCGATTTCATGCCCTGGGCTCTGGGAATCGCTCGGCATCAGATGCTGAAACACTGGCGGACACGGGACCGGGACCGGCATGTGTTCGGCGAGACGCTGATGACGCAGCTTTCCGAAAACGGGATGAGTCTGGCGCGGGAAATCGGGCCGCGTCAGGAAGCACTCGAAGAATGCGTGCAGCGGCTGAATGAGCGTCAGCAGAGTCTGGTGAGGATGTTTTACGGGGACAACCTGTCTGCCGCTGCGATCGCCGCTTCGTGGGGGCGGTCGGTGCACACGGTCTACAGGACGCTCGGACTGGTCCGCAGGACTCTGCTGGACTGTGTGGAAAGACGGCTGAGCAGCGAATCGGCGTGATGCTGATTTCGTACGAGAACGGAGATTCCACCGATGGACAGTCAGGATCAACGAGATGCTCTGCTGGACCTGGCGGATCGTCAGTTCAGCGGCACGGCGACTCCGCAGGAACTCCGCGAACTGGAACGCCTGCTTCTGGATCATCCGGAACGTCAGCAGGTCTATCTGAAGTATGCTTTGCTGCATGGCCAGATGGGACTGATCGGTCTGACGCTGGCGGAGGCGTCGGAATGGGGCAGACAGGCAGTCGGTCGGGCAGGCAGCTCAGCGGCGCCGGGTGGAGCGGCCGTTTCTGTGAATCGGTCGATCGGCGCCGGGGTGGAAGCGGGCGGACGCCCCGGTCGAATGCTGCATCGTGTGCGGCATCTGTCGCTGGCCGTTGTCATCGGGGCGGGCGTGTTTCTGCTGCTGTTGCCTCAGTGGACGGCGCAGCGGTCGCATCGAACTGACGATCCGGACGGTGTGGTGACCGAACACGGGGGCGGGACATCTGCCGGCCCGGACAGCGGTTCGGCCTACGACAACCGGCGTCTGCCGATGGAAGTCGTGGGGACATTCGAAGATCAGCCGGTCGGTCGAAGGACGGTGCTGGTCGAAAACGGAGAATCCCGGTTTGTGTCTGCCGGTGGAGCGGATGTGCGTGTGTCCGGCCCCGGTGCGTTCGGGGTGGATTCGGCGGAAAGCGGCGTGCTGTACACCGGATCGGTGCACGCCCGGGTTCTCAGTCCGGACACCCGGTTCGCGGTCGTGGCTTCGAACCTGCGGATTCTGGACCAGGGCACCGAGTTTCAGGTCACGAGGCTGGACGGAGATTCCGTTCAGGTGAAGGTTCTGGATGGTGCCGTCGATGTGCAGTCTCGAACCCGGCGGCCGCTGTTTTTCTGGGATTTCGACGATGCGGGCGGTGAGGAGGCCTGGCGGCTGTCTTCCGGAAAGGCTGCGGAATCCGTCACGGGACTGGTGGGCCGCGGTGCGGTTCGGTTCGACAACACGTCCGCATCGTATCTGGAAGTTCCGGAAGGAACCGGTCCGAAGGTGGGAACCGGGACCATGGCTTTCAGCAGCGGCATCACGATCGAAGTGCTGGTGGTATCCCGCTGGTCAGGGGCGTATCGGGACTACGATGAGATTTTTCGCAAGGAAGACGGGGTCAATCGGATTCTTCTGAGTTTTCAGAACGACGACGATGTGGGGGATTACGACAATCCCGAGGTGACGCCGGGGCCATGCCTGTCGTTCGGACTGGCCACGGAGGAGGCCGGTTACAGTGAGCTGGACATGCCTCTGGACGGCCGCGACGGACGTCCTCGTCTGGATGAACTGACGGATGGGGAACTTCACCACATTGTGGCGCTGTACGACAGTTTCACCGGTCGCCGGGCGATCTGTGTGGATGGCCGCGTATGCTTCGAACACGTGCAGCCTGTCGGGCGACTGATTCTGAGCGGCGGACCGGTTCCGGCTGTGATCGGCAATACGGCGAATCGTTCGGAACCGTTTCGGGGCGTGATCGATGAACTGGCTCTGTACGATTTCGCTCTGTCGGATGAGGAGATTGAGCGGCACTGGCGCAATGTGCAGGCGGGCCGGCATTATTTCGACGGGCCGGCAGCGGACACCCCGGGTGAGCAGTGGAGGTCCGTCATGCTGATGACGGCCGGCACGAGCCGCGTGTTCAGTTGTCGAACGGGGCTGCCGATCGCTTCCGCCGGTCAGTGATCGGCCGCCGGGGCCGGCGTCTGCCGTGTCGTGAGCCGCGCGGTGCTGTTTTCCGTTTTCCGTCGCTGACACGGCGGGAAAGGCGGTGCCCGGAGCTTGCTCTGCCGCGGCGGCCTGAAATAATCCGCCGACTCTGTTTCCGACCGCTGCAGAAACCCGACATCCATGACAGACGGAGCCATCGAGGACAGCCAGGCAGACGGCCGGCCCGGACGCATGGGGCTGGCACTGGGGGGGCTGTTCGTCGGTCTCTGGTGCGTTCTGTGGCTGGCAGACGGCGGGTCCGGGTCACGATCGCTCATGCTGGCCCGGACGGTGGCGGAAGTCTGCATCGTATCCATTGTGATCTGGCAGGTGTGTGATCCGTTCGCGGATGCGGCTCAGTGGGTGGGAGAGAAACTGCATCTGCCGGGATCGATTCGCGGAGCCACGCTGGATGCCGTGGCCAGTTCCATGCCGGAACTGTTTGCCGGCCTGTTTTTCGTGATTCTTGCCGTGGCCGATGCCGCTCAGCAGCATCCCGGGAATGCTGCTGCAGCGGACATCCTTCGGGAGGCCGGCGCGGCCGGGTTCGGGGCGACCATTGCCACGTGTGCCGGCAGCGCCGTGTACAACATGATCCTCATACCGGCCTTCTGCGCCCTGGTGATTTCCTTTCGTCGTCCGTCGCGTCCCACGATCGATATCGAAGACGAAGTCGTGTCGCGCGACGGTCTGTGGTTTCTGATGTGCCAGATTCTGCTCATCTGGTTCCTGTTCGAGGAACAGATGATGTGGTGGAACGGCGTGGTGCTGATAGCAGTGTACGCGGCATACATCGGCCTGTTGTACACAGACGCGCGGCACCACCGCGTGAAGAAGGCCGTTCTGAAGGATCATCTGTCGGAACGTTCCGGGGAACCGCGGGTGCGGGAAGTGATCCTGGCGATGAAACAGCAGGGGCTGCGGGTTTCGGCTGCGTTCGTGATGAAGGTTCAGGACGAGCTGAGGGCAGATGGCGCGGGGACCGACCAGCCGCATCAGACGGCCGGAATCTTCTTCGGCCGATTCCAGGTTCCGCTCAACGGCCGTTCGGTCGTCATCATTCTGACCGTGTGCATGTTTCTCGCGGCGGCCGCCTGCTGGCGACTCGTGGAAGCAACCCGGCAGACGGCCGCCATTCTGGATGTGCCCGATTTTTTCGTGGCCGTGATTCTGGCCGCGGCGTCGTCGTCTGTTCCTGATACGCTGCTGGCTGTCGGTGCCGCGCGGCGCGGGGACGATTCGGGAGCCGTATCGAATGCCTTCGGATCGAACATCTTCGACATCTGCATCTGTCTGTCGATTCCGCTGCTGGTGAATTCCTGGCTGACCGGCTGGCAGCCGGTCAGCCTGCTGCAGAACGGAGCCCCCATGCCCGGTCTGGCCGGACTGCGCGTGCT
>WFTL01000126.1 GCA_015485495.1 Planctomycetaceae bacterium | reverse complement strand
GTATCGGCGTTCCGGGTTCTGGCTGAGTGTTTCCAGCAGCCGCCGCAGACGACGGCGAAACGACTTCTGACGCACATCGTTCGGAATGGCGGCCGCCATCCGGCTCAGCAGCCGCCGAACGGGCCTCGGGATGCTGTCCAGGCGTCCGGCGATCCGGACCGCCCGGTACCGGTCGTAACCGCAGAACAGTTCATCGCCCGCATCGCCGGTCAGGGCCACGGTGACGTGTTCCCGCGCCATCCGTGACAGATACATCGTGGGAATGGCGCTGCTGTCTCCGAACGGTTCATCGTAGTGCCAGATCAGCTGCGGCAGCATCTGCAGGGCGTCCGGGTCGACCACTGCTTCGCGGTGATCGGTTCGCAGCCGTTCAGCGGCCTGACGGGCGTACGCCCGTTCGTCGAATGCTTCCACCGGAAAGCCGATGGAAAACGTGCGGACCGGCTGATCGAGCTGCTGCTGCATGAGTCCGGAGATTACGGTCGAATCGATTCCGCCGGACAGAAACGCGCCCAGCGGCACGTCGCTGCGCAGCCGCAGCCGCACGGCCTCCGTCAGTTCGCTCCGCAGTTCATCCTTCCAGTCGGCCACAGTGCGGCGGTTCCGGTCCGGTTCCGTGTACGGCGGCGTCCAGTAGCAGAATTCCCGGTACCGGCCGTCTTCCACAACGGCCACATGAGCGGGGCGCAGACGCCGGAATCCCTGCAGAATGGAATGGGGAGCCGGCACGTACTGCAGAGTGAGAAATTCCAGAACGCTGCGGGAATCCAGTTCCCTGGGCATGCCGGGAATCTGCAGCAGTGATTTCAGTTCACTGGCGAACACGAACCGCGAAGCATCGCAGCGGAAAAACAGCGGTTTCTGACCGGCCCGGTCGCGGGCCAGAACCAGACGTCGGCGGGGCCGGTCCCAGATGGCCAGAGCGAACATGCCGCGCAGATGCCGCACGAAGTCCAGTCCGTGCTGTTCGTACAGATGCACGATGACTTCCGTATCGCCTTCTGTCCGGAAGGCGTGCTGCGCGGACAGGTCCTGGCGGAGTTCCCGGTAATTGTAGATTTCTCCGTTGAACACGATCTGGACAGAACCGTCTTCATTTCCCATCGGCTGCGCACTGCCGCCGATGTCGATGATGGACAGGCGGCGGTGTCCCAGCGCGATTCCCGGATCGGCCGGTGTTCCCGTTCCGGACAAGTAATGGCCTTCGGCGTCCGGTCCGCGGTGCCGAATCGTCCGCGTCATCGCCTCGAGAACGCCGCGGTCGACGGCCTGTTCCGGATTCCACCACAGGGCACCGCTGATTCCGCACATCGTTCAGTTCCTGCTGCCGGCGGCGGGGCCGGTCGTCTGTTGTGCTGTCCGGGATGCCTGCGGGACGCCGTTTTGCGACAGGATCTCTTCGTACAGGGCGATGTGACGGCGCACCAGCATGTCCACGCTGTATTCGGTTCGAATCAGCCGCTGCGCATTGCGGCTCAGCCGCTGACATTCCTGTGCGTCGTTCAGCAGCCGCAGAACGGCCTGCGCCATCTGCGGCGCCTTCCCGACCGGATAGGTCAGGCCGGTTTCTTCGTGCTGAATGAGTTCCCGGTTGGCGGGGATGTCGCTGACCACGCAGGGGATGCCGGCGATCATCGCTTCCATCAGGCTGTTCGACATGCCTTCGAACGCACTGGGCAGACAGAACACGCTGAAGTCCGCCAGCAGCGATGCCGCATCGGAACGGTGGCCGAGAAAATGCACCAGGTGCCGCGTGCCCAGATCCGTCAGGAAATCCGCCAGTCTGTCACGTTCCGGCCCGTCGCCGATGAGAACCAGAGCGACCGGTTCGGGGGCGGCCTGACGGATCAGATGAAATCCCCAGACCAGGTCCTTCAGATTCTTCTGAGCGGCCAGGCGGCCGATGAATCCGATGATGCGGGTGTTTTCGGGAAGACCCAGTTCCCGGTGCAGTGTTCCGCCTGGTGCGCCCGGCGGTTCCGGCACTCCGTTGGGGATGACCCGCAGACGTTCAGCGGAAATGCCGATTTCATCGCGGTAAAAGTCGGCCACACTCTGCGAGTTGGCCGTCATCACGGTCATGCGGCGGGCCAGCCGCCGGTCGATCGATTTCTGCCAGCCGCTTTTCCAGGTGTCCACACAGCGTTCCGATACGATAATCGGTGTGCCCGGAGGACACACTCCAGGCAGCCGCACGAAGGAACTGGCCGCGAAAATCAGAGACTGAACGATGTCCGGCTGCAGCCGATGCAGCAGCCGCCGCAGCCGCCACCAGGTCAGAACGTCCATGCGAAACCGTTTGCCGGTGACGAAGACCGGGATCCCCGCGTTTTCCAGAACCTTCCGGTAATACCCGCCGCGATTCAGCGCCACCACCTGGACGTCAAATCCCCGGCGGACCAGACCGCACGCCAGCAGTGTCAGCTGACGTTCGGCTCCGGACTGATCCAGAGTCGGGATGACGAACACAATGCGGGTCACAGCAGCTTCCTGAAGTCGACGATCCGGCCGCACGGACCGGCAGCCGATCGGCGAAACATATCGAAAGTGTGCCCGCATCACAGCGTCGGTCCTTTGAGTGGTACGCGGAAATTATCGCTTCGGCTGGCAGGGACTGTTCAGAAACCGGTGCGCCGTTATGATTTTCGCCCTGTGAGCTGATGGCTGCGTGAGCGGATGGGGCTGTTCGAAAGAGTTGTTTGATGAAAGATCCGCGTATTTCGCGTCTGGCAGATATTCTCATTCATCACAGCTGTCGGCTGCAGCGCGGCGACCGCGTGGTGATCGAAGCGTTCGATCTTCCGGATCCGCAGCTCGTCTGCCGGCTGGTGGAACTGGCCGCGGAATGCGGAGCGGTGCCGCATGTGATCTGGAAGAACAATGCCGTTCTGCGCAGCCTGTACCGCACGGCCACAGTCGAATCGATGCGGCTGGCCGGGCAGTCGGAAGCGGAACTCATGAAACAGGCCACGGCCTACATCGGGATTCGCGGAACCGCCAATTCGGATGAACTGTCTGATGTGCCTTCCGAAAAAATGGAACTGTACACCGAACACTGGTGGCAGCCGGTTCACATACACATCCGCGTGCCGGATACCCGGTGGGTCGTGCTGAGATATCCCACCCCTTCGATGGCCCAGGCGGCTCATCAGAGCACCGAACAGTTCGAAGATTTTTTCTTCGATGTCTGCACGGCCGATTACGAAACAATGGCCCGCGATCTGAAGCCTCTGGTCGCCCGCATGGAAGCCGCCGACCAGGTGCGGATCACGGCTCCCGGAACGGATCTGACGTTTTCCATTCGCGGAATTCCTGCCGTGGCCTGTGCCGGCGAATGCAACATCCCCGACGGCGAATGCTTCACGGCTCCGGTACGCGACAGCGTCCAGGGGACGATTCGCTTCAATACGCCGTCCCGTTATCAGGGTGTCGTGTTCAGAGACATCGAATTCGAACTGCACAACGGACGAATTGAACGAGCGACCTGCAGCGGCGATGCGGCACGGCTGAACCGGATTCTGGATACGGACGACGGCGCCCGGTATGTCGGAGAATGGTCGCTGGGAACCAACAATCGCATTCTGCACCCGATGCTGGACACGCTGTTCGATGAAAAAATCGGCGGGTCGTTCCACTTCACGCCGGGCAATGCCTACGACGAAGCCGACAACGGCAACCGCAGCCGCGTCCACTGGGATCTGGTTCTCATTCAGCGTCCGGAATGCGGCGGTGGAGACATTTGGTTCGACGGAGAACTCATTCGCCGCGACGGCCGCTTCATTCCGGACGACCTGCAGGCTCTGAATGCCGGCCTGCCCGGCTGATTCCGCAGTCGAGCCGGACATCCGTATGCGGCGGTGTCCGCGTCATGTTCCACCGGCGTCTGCGAAAAAACGCCGCCGCAGATCACGGGGAACTTTGAGTGTCGTTACCAGCCGATCCAGCGGACCGAAGTGATTGCGGTGGTCGCCGATCACCCCTTTACGGAAAAAGGCGCTCTGATCGGCCTGGCCGGGTTCCCGGCCTTCTGACAGTCGGTCGAACGTGAAGTGGCCCGCACTGGCTTCGATTCGGTCGACCGGCATCTCCCAGCCAAGGTCGTCGAAAAACCGCACCAGAGTTCCGACGGTGTCGGCGACGAGATCCTCATAGCGAATCACGCGGATTCCGTCGATCTGCAGCCAGGCCCGCGTGTGTTCCGGCCATTCCGTCATCACGGTCCACAGGTTCCGCTTGAACTGGCGGTATTCCTGGTCCCGGCGATACGGATGAAGAGTCGGATCGTCCGGTGTGCCCTGTTTCAGGTTGTAGTAGTAATAGAAGTAGGCAGACACCGCCGCGTCCCGCGGATCCCGAACGATCAGCGCCCGCGCGTCGTAGTCCCACAGACCGTCGACCCGGTCCGGCAGAGCGTGCGTCTTGGCGAACAGCGGCCGGTCCTGGCCGCCTTCACCCCAGCCCACCAGCTTCTGGACGCGGCGATTGGCCGTTGGCGGATCCTGGGGCCGATGCAGATCGACGTACCGGGCTCCCAGCAGATGGCACAGAATATACCCGCACCAGGTGTTCCCGGATTTCGGGTATCCGGCCAGCAGCAGGCGTTTGTGTGGTTCCGTCATCGTGTTTTTTTGATGCTGTTCGGAAAGGAGAAAATGCGGACCCGAAGCCGACTGCTGCGGTTCGGTGGACGGAAAGCTCCGCGTCGATTCGATTCGGTCGGCGGACGAATGCGCCGACAGGCTGATTCCGGGCTGTCAGAACGTGGCTGTCAGAACAGCGGAGCGTGCCCCTGGGCCCGCCGCCAGCTCGACAGCTGCGACAGATGAAACGCAAAATGACTGGTCAGCAGGTGCGACACAAGTTCGGCCTGTGTGGAAATGCCGGTCCCGTCCAGAAGGGCCACACCGCGCGGCTGGCTGAGCTGTTCGTCATTTCCCTGGCGGGCCGCATCGCAGAAGGCCGGATATCCGCTGACGATGCTTTCCAGGAGTTCGTTTTTCGAAAAGTCGCCGAGTGCGGCGGGGTCGTCGGACGATCCCGGGCCGAATGTCCGCAGCCACTGGGGGTGGGTGAGTGAGCTTCCGAGAATCTGGAGTCCCAGTTCGGCACAGATGGCCAGATGACCCAGCACCCAGATCGGCGGATGCCCGTTTCCCGGGGCGCGTTCCAGAACACGGTCATCCGGAAGATCGGCCGCAATCCGCTGCAGACCCGTGACCAGAAACTGATTCAGTGTGATTTCCCGTTCGAACATGGATGCTGCCTTTCCTTGTGATGTGCCGGACCACAGCCGGCGGTGGCGGTTGAGTGTCCGACAGACTACGGCACCGTCCACTGATCTGCCAGCCGGTGCGCCCCGTGGGGGGCGGCAGGGCGGCAGCGCCCACACAGCCTCAGCGCGCGGAACGCGGTCATCAGAACGGACTGGGGCACAGCACCCCGGTCGCTCTGGTTCGCATAACGGGTCTTCCGAATCAGAACCGCCGGACGAATCGCCCGTTCGCCGAGTATCGAGATTGATTCGATGCGATGAAGGGGTCTCTCACGGAGCTTCAGAGCCGCGGAGGTGCAGCGATCGGCAGGCGGGCGTCAGGGCTTTCGATGAAAGCGTATGGAAGCGGAGCGGCCCGAGCCGTCCGGCCGGTGCGAGGGTGACTGTTTTCGCCGGAGGGCTTGTGCCCTTCCGCTGTGATTCCTGGTCGCGAGCGGGAAGCCCGCAGGCCCGTGGCAGTCGACAGCCCGGACATCTTCTGCTGTTCGATCCGCTCCGCCCACTGCCGGGCCGAATCCGTGCGACTCACAGCTTCTCCTCCAATGGAAAAACCATCAGCCTGCACACTCACGCAGCATGCACTTCTCCGTGCGCATACGGCAGAAACCGGTGATCTGGACCGGGGACGTCTGGTCCGGTTTCAGGTTACGCGGAAGGAGTTCGTCCCTCGGCAGTCCGGCCCTCACCCCGGAGCCCCCTCACCCCGACCCTCTCCCGGAGGGAGAGGGGGACAGACGGTGTCCGGGCGCCGGAGAGAGCGGGAGGGGGACAGGTGGTGGCCGGTCCCTGCAGGCATCCTGGAGGAGAAGCGAGAATCCGGGGTTTCGTTTTGGTGTTTCGTTCCGTTCGTAGTGCCTGTTCCATTGTTCGGACTCGTCGCCTGCTGCCGTTTCGGCGCCGACGTGGAGAATCCACGAACAATCGCTCCCTCTCCCACTGGGAGAGAGCTGGGGTGAGGGCGGTTGCGTGTCGGCAGGAAACACATCGTTTCCCGCTGTCTTTGCAATGGCCGCGAGCACCGGATCAGCATCTTCCAGCACATCATTGTGAGAGGTGCTGACGACCGTGTTTCTGACACGGGGCATTCCGAAACAGATCCGCAGTGACAACGGTCCGGAGTTCAT
>WFTL01000125.1 GCA_015485495.1 Planctomycetaceae bacterium | reverse complement strand
TGCAGCACTCTCATCCGCGCGTCCGGGAACGTGCCGTTCTGCTGACCGAAAGCCGGCTCGACAACCCGGCGCTGCTCACGGCCGTGTGCAGACGGGTCCAGGACGACGATGCACGTGTTCGTCTGCAGGCGGCGTTTTCTCTGAGCCGTACTGATTCCGCGGCCCGCGTGGCACCTCTGGTCGAGCTGCTTCGGACGGAAGGGCAGGATCCCTGGCTGCGGACCGCGGCACTCACGTCGCTGAAGGATCAGGTGTGGTCGGCCGTCGTGTCTCTGACAGGAAATGAAGAGTTTCTGCGATCCTCTTCGGCGGCCGCCATTCTTGCCGAAGCGGTTGCCGTGGCGCTGAAGCGGCCGGATGCTCCGGGGCCGGATTCCGTCATGGCCGCTGTCGAGCAGGCCGGCGCTTCCCGCAGACTGCAGCGGGATCTGCTGAGGCTGATTCTGGAACTGCGAAAAGACTGGAAGCAGCACGATTCCACAGTGACACTGACACGAACGATCGTCGCGGCAGCCCGGTCAGTTCTGGAATCGACCGATGCAAATGCAGAACAGCGGGCCGACGCGGTGCCTGCTCTGAGTCTCTCATCGTGGTCCGAACAGAAAACACACCTGACAGAACTGCTGGCACCGGAACAGCCGCCGATTGTGCAGGCCGCGGCGATGCAGACTGTGGCGGAATTTTCCGACCCGGATGCGGCGGCGGAGCTGATTCGCCGATGGGAAACCTTTTCACCATCGGTCCGAAAGCTGGCTCTGACGGCTCTGCTCAGCCGGACGACGTGGACAGAACGCCTGCTCAATGCGATTGCAGACGGGCAGGTGGCCGCGTCAGTTCTGTCGGCCGGAGATCTGAATCGTCTGACTCAGCATGCGTCGCCGTCGGTGCGGGAAGCGGCTGAGAAGCTGCTGGCTGAAGCAGCCACATCGACTCGTCAGGATGTTGTGAATGCCTATCGCCCGGCTCTGGTCATGACAGGCGACCCGGAACGAGGAGCCGTTGTCTTCCGGAAAACGTGTTCAGTATGTCATCAGGTGGGAGACATCGGTTTCGAAGTCGGACCGAATCTGCTGAGTGTGCGGAATCGGGGGGCCGAATTCATTTTGCTGAACGTCCTGGATCCGAATCGGGAAGTGCTGCCGGCCTGGCATGACTACATCGCACTGACATCCGATGGACGCAGCAGCAACGGCATCATCGCTCAGGAATCTCCGGTGTCCGTAACGCTGCGGCAGGCCGAAAGAAAAGAACAGAAGATCCTGCGATCTGATATCGAACTGCTGAAGGACACCGGGCGGTCTCTGATGCCGGAAGACCTGGAAAAGTCCATCACTGTGCAGCAGATGGCCGATCTGCTCGCCTGGCTCAACGCTCAGTGATGACCGAGCCATCGCGGGCGGCCACACCGGTTTCGCGGGCGTTCCTGCCGGGATCTGCCGGGCGATTCCCCTGTCAGGCTGGTCCGACCCGAATCGGCTGTCTGGTGCCAGAAGGCATCCGCTCGGTGCATCCGCGATCATCGGAATGATCCGGTCAAAGACCAGATGACCAACATGCCAGGTGTTCCGTCCGGTCCGGTCTGTTGCTTTTTTGAACACCCCAAATTGTCCCGTCTGCGCATGTTGCTGACTCGATGCGGTTATCCGTGATTAGACTGTTTGTGCAGCCGTCAGCGTGACCGGAGAAATTCTCAAAGACTTCCCAGTCCGGAGAGTCTTTGATTGTGACCGGCCGGGATTCACGAGTAGGTTGTTTCGTCAGTCGGTCCGACAGCCCGTTGCTTTTTCGAGTCGGGTGACGAATCGTTGTGTCTGAGGAATTCGCTGCGAAGGGAGTCGCGGTTTCGGTTTTCATCCGGAGAATCCGAGATGTCCGTGCTTCGCTTTCTGTCTGGTGTCACCTGGGTGTTGTTTCCGGCCGCCTGTTTCGGGCAGTTGTGCGGCGTTCCGTCGTATGCGTCCTGTCCGCCTCAGGCCTGCGAAACCACGTGCTGCTACACGACGTACAAGGTCCAGGAGGAAACGTGTTATCGCACGGTCTGCGAGACTGTCATGGAGCCGGAGCAGTACGTGGCGAAGCGGACCGTGTACGAGACTGTCTGGGAAGATGTGGAACAGACGTGTTACCGGACCGTCACGGAAACGGCCTTCCGGGAAGAAACCTACACGGTGTGTCGTCCCGTGACGGAAACAGCGTCTCGGGAAGAAACCTACTGTGTGCAGAAACCGGTCTGGGAAACGCGGTACCGGGAATGCCGCTACACGGTTCAGCGCCCGGTGTGGGAAGAACGCGTTCGGGAATGCCGCTACACGGTGATGAAGCCGGTGTGCGAAACGATTCAGCGGGAATGCCGCTACACGGTGATGAAGCCGGTATGTGAAACGATTCAGCAGGAATGCTGCTACACAGTGATGCGTCCGGAAACACGGACCCGCTGTGTGCGGCGTGTCTGTGGTCAGTGGGTGACACAGAAACGCGTGCTTCCTGGTCTGTGTTATCCGCAGCTCGTCTGCGGTCCCTGCGGTCCGACGTGGTGTATGCGTCAGGGGCCTCCCAGAGTGATCTGTCGCCGCGTCTGGTGTCCGCGTGTCGTGGAACAGCAGGTTCCTTATACCGTGATGGTTCCCCAGGTCGTGCGGACGAGCCGCCCGGTCCAGGTGACGCGTTACGTGCCCGAGACGATCGTGAAAAAGATCCCGGTCACCGTCACTCGCATGTGTCCTCAGGAATGTGTTCGGCGCATCCCCTACCGGGTCTGCCGGATTGAGTGTGAACAGAAAACGAAACGGATTCCTTATCGTGTGTGTCGGTTCGTGACCGAACAGAAGACACGCCGCGTACCCTACACCGTCTGCCGCATGGTGACCGAACAGCGGACGCGTCGGGTGCCTTACTGCATCACGAAACGCGTTCCCTACACAACGACACGCCGGGTGGCCCGCTGCGTTCCGCGCGAAGTCGAATACACGTGCACCCGCATGGTGCCGCGTCAGGTGGTTCGAAAGATTCCCTACACCCGCTGTCGACTGGTCCCCGAAACGGTCTGCGATTCCGTCTGGCAGGGCGGTTCCGGCTGCACGGACTGTCAGAGCACGCCGGATCCCCACGATGCCGGAAAACCGATCGATCCGGTTCCTGACGAACAGATGGATGACGATCTCACATGACGGATTCCGGCGGCAGACCGCCTGGCAGCCGATGACCACGGAGCACGGTGCGTGTGGCCGGTCCGTCCGGACGAACAGCAGGCCGCCGCATCGAGATGGCCCGTGTGGATGAGGCTTCGGACATGTCCCTGGTCCGTGTCCGATACCAGCCGGCACGGCCATACGCCGGCGCAGCCGGCTAACGGGAGCCGGATTCGGCGAATCGGGCCACTTCGGACAGCGGCAGGTGATCGCCTTCGTCGCGTCCGTACCAGGCGGTCCGAATGATGCCTTCCTCGTCCAGCAGGAAATCCGCCGGCATGGTCGTCATGCTCCCCTGGACGCTCAAAGGAATGTAGCCTTTGCAGGTGGCGCGAATGAGTGTGGGCAGGCGTGTGGCGATTCCCCGGAACACTCCGGCCAGTGACCGTTCGATGCCGAAATCCCGGTAGGATGTGCCGTTTTCGTCGGCCAGGACCGGAAACGGCGTCTGGTGGCGGCGCATGTGACGAACCAGATTGTCCAGAGGGGAATCGAACACCGCGACCACGGCGAAATCGTCGGGAAGAGTCGGATACTGTTCGATCAGGTCATGCAGCCGCAGGTTGCACAACGGACAGCCGGCGAATCGAAAGAATCCGACCAGACAGCGCTGTCCCCGCAGAGACTGCGTATCGAACGTTGTTCCATCCACGGACGGGAGAATCATCCGGGGAGCTGCTGTGCCGCACTGAAGTCTCATGGGGCGTGCCTGCCTGTTGCTGTCGTTCGCTGTGTCCGGCATTCGGGAACCGGATCAGGACCGGCCGATCAGCCGACGTACCTGTTGCCGGCGTTCATCCGGACGCCGAAGCACCCGAAGGTCGCAGATGGTCCGGCGACTGAGCGATTTCGAGAACGGAAATGATGAGTCCGCGTTTTCGACCGCCGATTTGGGCGATGTCTTTCAGGTGTCCCTGAATTTCGAACCCCAGCCGCTCATTGAGCCGCCGGGTGGCCTGGTTGTGATCGAACGCCATGCTGATCAGGTGAGTGATTCCCAGGCGGGGACACTGACTGATGACGAACTGTTTGAGCTGTCGGCCGATGCCGCAGCGCTGCCGGTCGCGGTCCACATACACGCTGATTTCTGCGGTGGCATCGTAGGCCGGACGTCCTTCGTAAAAGGATGTCAGATAAGCCATGCCGGTCACCTGCCCTTCGATTTCGGCAACCCAGGCCGGCCGTTTGTCGCTGGAAAAACGCCGGAACCAGGATCGACGTTCTTCCACCGTGACCGGACGCAGGTCTGCGGTGGACCAGCCTCCGGGAATCGATTCGTTGTAAATGCGGACCATCGCCGGCAGGTCGGCTTCCGAAGCCAGGCGAATCGATGTGAGTTCCGCTGCGTCGGTCATGACAGAATCTGCTGAAAGTGACACCGTCCGCCAGGCGATCATGACGGCTGCGGCTCCGTCGGCGCCGAACCACCTGGTCACCGGAAGACGGCGGATGCAGACCGGAACGGTCCTGCAGACGCAACGGACTCTGCCGGACAGCCCCACAGAAGAGTCCGCGTCTGAAAAGTGTGGGCCGCCACCGTTCTGATCCCGTCATGATACCAGCCGCAGGAAAAAATGCCGGGCCTTCCGGAGACATTCTTCTGAAAGACACGCTCCGGTGATACAGTGACTGTGACGACGGAGAATCGGCGGCATGCCGTTCTTCGCTCTTTTGAAGGGATCAGCAGGAACCATCCTGAACTCATCTGCCGACTGGACAGAACAATCGATCCGGAACGTGAACAGTTTCTGGCCGACAGGGTTCTCACCGGCGATCAGGATGCGCTGGCGGAGCTGTTTTCTGCCCATCGCGATCGTCTCTGGCGTCTGATCAGTTTCCGCATGGATCCCCGTCTGCACGGACGGGTTGATGCGGACGATATTCTGCAGGAAGCCTGGCTGGCGGCCGTGCAGCGGATGGGCCACTTTCTGTCGGATGCCAGTCGGTCGATTTTCGTGTGGTTTCGGATGATCACCTGCCAGACGCTGATCGATGTCCACCGGCGTCATCTGAACACTCAGAAACGCAGTGCCGCTCTGGAATTCTCCATCGATGACGGGTGGAGTTCCGGGGCGACGACGTCGGCTTTGTCTTTCCATCTGCTGGGGCATCTGACGTCTCCCAGCCAGGCGGCGCTCCGGGAAGAACTGTCGCGTCAGCTTCAGGCGGCCCTGGAATCCATGAATGAAATCGACCGGGAAGTTCTGGCTCTGCGGCACTTCGAACAGCTCAGCAACCGAGAAACAGCACAGATTCTGGGGATTTCGGATCAGGCGGCCAGCGATCGATACATGCGGGCACTGGCCCGGCTGAAAAAAGTTCTCCAGATGCTTCCGGAATTTCGAGACTGATTTTCGTTTACTGTCGTGACGTCCGGATCCCGGATGCCCCTGTGGAGACCGGCCTGTCCGTCTGAACACCGTGTTCGAAAAAGGGAGCCACCGACTGCATGACGGAGCGTTCGAACGATGATCGTTCCAAAGAAACCGGATTCCGACTGCAGGGGTTTCCTCAGGCGGATTCCGGGGCCGATCTGAGAGCGCGCGCGGCTGTAGAAGTCCTGGCCAGTCAGTTCGTGGATGAGATTCGTCGTGGTGAACGGCCGAGTGTGGAAACCTATGCCCGACGGTTTCCGCGTCATGCGGCTGTGATCCGCGAATCGTTTCCCGTGCTGGCACTGCTGGAACAGGCGCGTCTGCAGCACGAAGCCCGAACCATTGCCCGCAGCATGCCGCAGAACTTTCCGCTGCGGCGGCTGGGCGGCTGTGAACTGCTGTGCGAACTGGGGCGCGGCGGGATGGGAGTCGTCTTTCAGGCCCGCGACACCGCCGATCGCCGAATCGTTGCCTGCAAGGTTCTGCCCTGGCGGGTGTCGATGGTTCCGGAATGGCAGGCCCGTTTCGAACAGGAAGCACAGACAGCGGCACATCTGCGTCATCGGAACATCGTTCCTGTTTTCCGTTCGGGGCAGGACGGCGGGTACTGCTACTACACGATGCCGTTCGTCAATGGGCTGTCACTCGATCAGTTCATCAGCCGGCTGCGGGAATCCGACGAAATCGTCCTTCACGATGAGATCACCCGCATCCGAAAACAGCGGCCTGCAGGTTTTGTTCCGGAGACGGATGATCGGGAACAGCCGTTCAGGGAAAACGATGTGCGGCAGCCGCAATTGAGCCGCACTTCGTGGCGATCGTTCGCTCAGATCGCTCTGCAGGCCTGTGATGCCCTGAGATACGCTCACAGCCGGAACCTGCTGCACAACGACATCAAACCGTCCAACATTCTTTTGGACTGCCATGGCCGGGTCCGCATCACGGATTTCGGTCTGTCGCGGCCGTCCGAGCCGGCAAACGTGCCGGCTGGCGATCCGGATCGCCCCCACGGGACGCTGCGCTACATGGCACCGGAACGGTTCACGGGGCGTTACGACCTTCGCAGCGACATCTACTCTCTGGGACTGACGCTGTACGAACTGCTGACCCTGCAGCCGGCTTTCGACTGTTCAGACCGAAACCAGCTCATCGAACAGATCGGTCAGGGCATCGCACGGCGGCCCCGACAGATTCAGCGGGCCGTTCCCCGCGCTCTGGAACGGATCGTCCTGAACTGTGTGGCTCCCCGGGTGCAGGATCGCTACCCGACCGCCGAACACCTGCACGCCGATCTCCTCCGTTTTCTGAACGGGCAGCCGGTGCGTTCGATGCGTCCCCGCTGGACCACCGGCTTCCGGCGTCTCCTGAAGCGGCTCTGAAGGCCGCTTCCGCTGCCCTGCCCCGGGCCGCGACAGCGATTCTGCAGCCTTCTCTCCTTCTGCTGTTTTCGCGGGCGAAGGTCTTCGGGACACGGCCTTCAGCCGGACATCACGATTCGTCTGTCGGCGTCAGCGTGACGATGGACCCGTCGTCACAAAGTGGCGTCACGCTTCCGGGTCTGGCCAGCAGTTCGGCCACTGTTGTGGAACGGAACAGGTCTTCAGCCGCCGCCGCTGCTTCATCGAGTTTCTGGTGAAGCGGGCACAGTGTTCCGCCATGCGACCGGATTTTCAGAGGACATTCTGTGATCCGCCGAATCGGATCAACTGCCTGGACGATTTCCAGAAGTGTCAGTTCCTTCGGGTCGTGACACAAAGAAAAGCCTCCGTGCAGGCCTCGCTGCGAGGTCACGATTCCTCCACGGACAAGCCCCTGCATGAGCTTGGACAGGTACGCGAGGGGCACTTCTGTGATTTCCGCGATTCGGCGCGCCGTGCAGGGCCGACCGTCGTTCTGAGCGATCGTGACGACCGCCCGAAGAGCGTACTCGACGGTTTGCGACACCATGGTCAGAAGATCCCCTGTTCAGTTGACGGGAGGCCGGTACCCCGACGATCCGCGATGCAAAAAAAAGCACCCATGCAGTCTAGGCTCCGCCGATCCCTTCCCGCAACCGGACGCCCGCCCGGTTCGGCAGAGAGGCGCGGCCCGCGGCGGTCGTCGGCGGTTTTTGCCGAAAGGCTTCCGGTCCGGCATTGGCTGATCTGCAGAAACAGGGCGCATGTGCGAATTCGTCTGGTGTTTCTGACGGCATTCGGATACTTCGGTCCTTATTGATTGCTCCCCGGGAAGCCGTGTCCCGGCGATCTGCGGGAGTTTTCGGATGACTCCCGAACCAGTCAATTCGGCAGGGAAGCCCCATGCGGTCGATTGCGACTTCTGCAGAATCATCAGCGGATGGAAGCGGTGCACTCCGGACCACTCCTGTCCCGACACGAAAACGCTGGCGCACGACAGGGGCCAGCTTCGTCATCGTCGGTTATCTGGGCATTCTGATGCACGGCGTGGTCTGCCATGCCCTGCAGTTTCGCGTCAATGCCCATCCGCTGATGTACTTCACGGTATGGGATATGTTCTGCGGCTGGTCGGGGTGGTCCTTTCGAAATCACATCATCGCCGAAGGCGAAAGCGGTCGTTACTACCGCCTGACTCCCACTCCCTGGGGGGAATACCATCCCTACTCCAACCTCGGGCGCGAACACTACGATTCCTTCCGCAACTATGCGTTTCGCATCGGCCACAATACGTTGAAGCAGACACAGCATGAACCCATGGTGCGGATGCTGCTGGTGGAAGAAACGTGGTCGAAAAAGTTCAATCTCCCTTCCCGTCTCTGGTACCGGCTGCACGATGCACCGCCGGACCCTCACCACTATTTCCACATTGCAGCGGTGAGCTCCGCAGACGGACGGATCGTCCGAAGAAACAGTTCGTTTCATGAACGTCATCGGGCGGCCTGGCTGGCGGCCAGTCTGCGGGGCCAGAGTCCTCCCGGACATCCGCGTATCGAGGCAGTCACCGCGTTCGGAAACTGAATGTCAGGGTCAGAAAACATGAGTTCATCGTCTCGTTCTGCTGCGGCATCCGTTCGCGATTTTTTCTTTGCGGAAGAAACGCCCTATGGTCTGGCAGCGATCCGGATCCTGCTGCCGCTGATTCTGCTGTGCGTGGTGCTGCCTCGGTGGAGTCATACGCGGGAACTGTTTTCGACCGATGGGGCCCCTTCTCCGCTGGCGGTCAATTACGGCGTCATGAATTTTCCTCCGGAACCCAGCGGCACCCTGGCGGTCGCCATGATGACAGCGCTGGCATTCTGTCTGGTCACGGCAAGCGTCGGCTGGCACACCCGCCTGTCTCTGGCTGTGAGCTGGGCGCTGTATACGTACCTGAACATGCTGGACAGCCTGAGCACATTCACGAAGTACTCCGTCATTTCATCTCATGTTCTGCTGCTGCTGACGCTTTCGGACTGCGGAGCCGTGTGGTCGATTGATGCATGGAGACGACGCGGGCAGGCGGCGCGGCGCAGCCCGGTGTGGCCAAGGCGGCTTGTTCAGCTTCTGGTGGGGCTGATCTATTTCGGTGCATCGTTTACGAAACTGCATACCGACGGATTCATCAGCGGCGATCAGATTCGCTACTGGCTGCTGACGAATCTCAACAACGCCAATCCGCTCGGCGAGTACCTGGCGCTGTACCCCGAAATGATCGTCATCATGTCTCACATTGCAGTGGTCTGGCAGGTTGTGTTCCTGTTCATTTCGTGGCGTGGATACGGCCGCCTGTGTGCTCTGGGAATGGGAACCCTGTTTCACCTGTCGACGGTCTGGATTCTGGGCCTGTTCATTTTTCCGCCGATCATGATCACCACCTATCTGGCCTGGCTCAGTGAAGAAGACGTTCGGAAAATTCGCCGCCGGGTCACGGAATTTGCCGATCGCGTCGGCATCGGCTTTCCGACCGGCAGATTGTTTCGTCTGCCGGCCCGGCTGCTGCGATTCGGACGGTCTGTTCCGGTGCCGTCGCTGGTTCTGATGACGGCCGCACTGTCGACTACGGTTGTTCTGGGTCTGGAGGTCGAACAGCGACTGGATCCGTATCAGGAACGCGGCCCCGACGGACCTCTGGTGCTGACTCCCATGTCGGATGACGAAGTCCAGCTCATGCTTGGCGAGACAGAAACGATTCGGGAAGCGGACAAGTTCTTTTCCATGGAAGTGGGCCGGGAAACCATGGGCGGCGTTCTTGTAGGGCGAACGAACGTCTGCCGGGCCGGTGAACGCGTTCTGGTTCAGTGCACCCTGATTCCGCCTCACCAGGACATGTGGGTGGCCTGCAGCCTGATGGATGAGACAGGGAATGAGATTCTGCGGGCCGGCCAGCCGGTAACCCGCGAAGCACGCCGGGTCGATTTTTCCTTCATCATTCCCACCTGCATTCCGCCGGGAACCTATCGCTTCACGGCGTTTTCCGGAACCGCAGAAGTACTCAGCCGAACCGTTACGATCACGGCATCGGAAGGCGTCTGCGACACGCCGCAGGCACGTCGTTCCGAAACGGCCGCCCTTCCGTGATCTCCTCTGTCGGATTCGTTTCGATCAGTTCCGAATCCCGCATCGTCGTTGTCTGAAACGTTCTGCACTGCACAACTGTGCGGTCAGGCACGTGTACAGCCTCGCGAAGAAATGCGTTCGGGAAGGCGCCGGTTGTTTCCCCGCTGTTGCTGCGTGCCTGGTGGTCCCACGGACGTCTGTCGCTGATCGCCGCCACAGGTGACGGGTCCATCGGAACTGTTGACAGCGGTTTTGATGTGCCGATCGGCATGAACTGTGCAGGAACGGAACTGTGTGCACCACGGAACGTGCGAAACGGACGTGTGTCGGTTTCGCGCGTTCGCCATGATCCGGGAAGGAGAAGCGCGATGAATCGTTTTGCAGCCGGGCCGATCGTCGTTCCGACAGACCTGTCGGATGCTTCAGCCGGTGCCATCCAGGTGGCTCAGCAGCTCACTGCCGGAGACGGAGACGTCGTGACCGTCCACGTGGGGCTCGACCAGGAACTCATTGCTCCGGCGCATATCTGGGGCGTGGAAGAATTCGTTCAGGAAAATCACGCGGAACGGGCTGCAGACGTGGCTGCCTGGATCCGGCAGCATGGCTTCGAAAACGTCCGTCAGGAGCTGCGCTGGGGAGATCCCGGACTGGAAATCTGTGAACTGGCTTCCGAACTGTCCAGCCCGCTGATCGTGATACCCTCACACGGCCGTTCCGGACTGGAACGCATTCTGCTTGGATCAGTCGCTGAACGGGTGATTCGTCATGCGCCCTGTTCCGTTCTGGTGCTGAGACGGACTGAAGTGAGGGAACGCGATGCGTCGGAATCGTGGCTTCCCCGGCAGAGGATCGTCGTGCCTGTGGATCTGTCCGAATCCACAGGGATGGCTGTGGAAACGGCACAGACTCTGACGAACGATCCATCGAAAATCGATGTCATCAATGTCCTTTTTTCCGTCAATGATGCGCTGATCGCCGGCTCCATGGCGCTCAGCGAAGAAGACATCACGGAAGCTCGCCGCCGGAGACTTCGGGAATTTCTGGACGAGCGCGGCTGGACCGATGTGCAGGCTCACGTGCTGACCGGACACCCCGGCCTGACGATTTCCGACTATGCGGATCAGGTCCAGGCAGATCTGATCGTGATGCCTTCCCACGGTTTCCACGGCCTGAATCGCCTGCTGCTGGGTTCCACAACCGAACGGGTCCTGCGCCACACCAGGGCTCCTGTTCTGGTCCTTCGGCGTCCCGATGCCGAACCGCACTGATCGGGAACGAGAGGTCCGGCCAGAAGATGTTCAGGCCGTGCTGCCTGCCGGATGGATTCAGGTACAGTGAGGACAGCCGCAGTCGTCGCCTTCACAGTTGCATGTGGGGCGGCAGGCCTGTCCGGATTCGATCAGGTGCCGACAGCATTCTCGCGCCTGAAAAGCCATTCGCAGCAGCGTGGCTTCATCGCACTGATCCGTCGATTCGACCCAGTGCTGCTGGGGCAGGTGATCCCGCACCAGTTCGACGATGGCGACCAGATCTTCCCGGGGAAGATCGGCCATCGTCCGGTTGGACATGGCCGCAATCCCTTCCTGACTCAGACGGCGCCGATCGGCACTCCTGGCCCTGACTGCCGGTTCCGTTTTCATGTCGCACCTCCTTTCTCGGAACGTCCCCTGCGCTTTCCCGAAGCGTCGCCGCGCGGTCCCGGCAGGGCGAACCGCTGAGTCCACACGATGTTTCCTGCAAATCGAATGCCCGGCAGCGGAAGACCACCGGATGGTGAATTCGGTTCGGAAAACCTGCAGACCGCACTTCGCACTCGATCCTCCTGTGTGCTGTCCGGACACACGGCGTGCCCCCGCCGCACTGTTTCGAAACGAGCATCTTCTGCACGAGTGTCCGACTTCCCGCACGGGGATTCATCATATCAATCGTCCATCGATCCAACAGACGAATTCTCCCGTTCAGCGGTCTGCAGGTGCTGTTTTCATGATTTCCCGACCAGTTCGGCTGCGATCCACCAAAGACTGCCGATGAGAGCTGCGGCAGCAAGGAGGGCCAGGATCACATGTCCCGCCGTCAGGACCGAATCCGACGGCTGGCGCGGGAGAACAGTCTCCGGGTCCGGCAGCAGTTCATCGACGATTGAGGACCGGCTGCTTCCCGTTCCGGTTCGGTCGGTCACCACATCCATCGCCTCACCGGCCGCCAGCAGCAGGATGTCTCCCAGGCGTCCCTGCACATCCCGGGCGGTTTCCGGAAACTGCAGGGACTGCGGATTCGACAGATCTGCAATGAGCTGCTTCCACGCGGCCATCGCCTCCTCCGATTCCGCTCCGTCGGTCTCCGTGCACTCGGCCAGATGTTCCAGCAGGCATCCCAGAGCCGTCAGATCACCTCGCAGCAGGGAGATGATGCTGACTTCTGCAGTCGGTTCGCGAACGGCCCGCACCCATCGCTGATGACCGGAATCCACAACGGTCACCCGCAGTCCCGGGGTGACGCAGATCGTATCCAGGGAAAGCCCGGCATGGACGAGCCCGCTGTTGTGCAGATGCTGCACAACGGACGCCAGTTGCCATCCGATGTCAGCGACTTCGTCCCAAGACAGACGTCGGAGAGACAGAAAGTTCCGCAGGATGGTTCCTTCCGGTCGCGTCGTCACATATCCCATGCGCCCGGATTCGTCTCCCCAGGCGAGGACGCGCGGCAGACTGTCATGCGGCAGCTGTTCCAGCAGTCCCAGGTCTCGACGACACAGGGCCCGAAAACGATGATGTTCAGAGACGTCTTCTGAAAACAGCACCAGCCGGCAGTCGGACACATCGTTCGATCGGCATTCGAACACCTGACCGTCGGGAAAGTCTCCTGTCAGTCGGCGGTCTGTGAAATCAGCCAGAGACGGTGCATGCACGATTCGATGTCTCATCGGACGCCGTCCGGCATTGCCGCTTCAGCGGCCGGACGGGCGCTTCAGGAAAAATCGGAGGGATTGCCGAACAGGCCTCCGGCTTCCGTCCCTCCGGTGCCTCCCCGCAGATTTCTCCGGGGTCGGCGTTCTTCAGAGGCCGCCTGTCGTTCGGGCTGTGCCGGGGGTTCCGGCCGTTTTTCCAGGGCTTTGACAGAAAGCGACACCCGACGACGTTTCGGATCGACATCGATCACCTGAAAATCCCGTTCGTCTCCCACGGACAGCACTTCGTTCACGCTGCCCACACGCCGCCAGGCCAGTTCGCTGATGTGCACCAGACCTTCGATTCCCGGTTCCAGTTCGACGAACGCGCCGAAGTCGGCGATTCGCGTCACTTTGCCGGGAACAACGCGTTCAGGAGCGTAGCGTTCGGCGGCCGTGTGCCAGGGGTTCTGCACCAGTTGTTTCATTCCGAGACTGATGCGTTTTCGGTCCGGATCGAGCCGCAGTATCCGAACCTGAACGGACTGGCCTTCCGTGAGCACATCGCGGGGATGATTGATGCGCGACCACGACATTTCTCCGATGTGAAGAAATCCGTCCATCGGTCCCATGTTGATGAAGGCACCGTAGTCCTTGATGGTTTTCACGATTCCTTCGTGTTCCTGGCCCACTTCCAGAGATTCCCAGAAATCCCCCTGCTGGCTGGCTCGTTCGGCTTCCAGAAGCGCACGACGACTGACCACCAGGTTGCGTTTTCTGCGATTGACTTCCGTGATCCGGGCGGTCAGCTTTTTCCCGACAAAAGCTTCCAGATCTGCCACATAACTCGTGTCGATCTGGCTGGCCGGCATGAATCCCCGCAGATTGCTGACGGTGACCTGAAGGCCGCCCTTGTTGGTGCCCGTCACCATGCAGTCGACCACCTGGCCTTCCTTCAGAGCATCCCAGTTGCCGCCGGCCCGGTGGCGGGCCTGGGGCAGCCGGGCCCGCACGTTGCCATCGTCATCTACAGAATCGACGATCGCCTGAATGCGGTCGCCGGGAGACGGCGGTTTATTCTGAGGAAACTGACGGATCGGAATGATCACGGCGCCGCGCAGACCTGCGTCGATGAACACGTCGTCGCCGTGGATCTGCTGGACGATGCCTGTCAGCTCTGATCCGGAACGGATGTCTTCCGCCGGCGGAACCGCCGTGTCTTCAGCGCTTCCATCCCCGGCCGGCTGGTCTGGCGCTCCGGTTTCTGCTGAAAGGGCTTCTGAAATCTGAGCCTCCAGGGAAGCATCGAGGACCTCATCTTTCGGAATGTCGACCGGACCGCCAGCGGCCGGCGCATCCGAGCCTGCAGCCGCCGAATCGGCAACAGCCCGGGATTCGTCCGTCCGCTGCATCATTTTTTCACGCAGCCTGGCAGGGTCCGTGTCGCCGTCCGCACCGGAACGCGCTGCGGCAGGCTGACCGGCAGATGCTGATGCTTCCGGCACCGACGGCGAAATCGGTGATGATTCTTCAGAACCGGACACATTCGTTTCGGGGGAATCGTCCGCCGCACTGTCAGCGGGATCGGCTGTGGCAGGACCGCTGTCAGAATCCGAGACGGTCTTCACGGAACCGGGCGGGCTGACAGCCGGCGACGTCATGCCGGGGTCTTTCGGCGGCTCCGTCCCAGGAACCGAATCGGGTTCGGATGCGGTCGATTCCTGCGGGACAGCAGGATGGTCCGGCTGCAAAGAATCTTCCTGCGACGCAGACGCGGCGTGTTTCTGGGGGGAGACTTCGGATGCCTTCGGTTCGGCATCCACGGGGCCCTTCTGTTCCGTCGTCATTCTTCCGTTTCCTCGCGGCCGTCCGGAACGCGCAGGCGGCGATGTGCAGTTGTCGATACCCGAGCGTTGAACCAGCCTGGAGCATACCGCATCGGCTGCGAATTGGCTACCTGTTCGCCGCCATCACCGGCGGCCGGAGGCGGTTTTCGACACGACGCAGCGAAAGCCCAGATGATCCCCCCGGGCTCCCGGCGGAAGAATCCACTGCCGGTCACAGGCCAGCTCTTCCTCCGGATCTCTCCACGAACCGCCCATGGCGGCTACGTTTCCGGGTGCCCCGGATTCGGCCGTGCCGCCTGATTCGGCTGCGGAAATTTCGACGAATTCCCTGACATACCCGTGCATGTCGTACAGTCCCCAGGCATTCGGCCGCAGCACGCCCACGGCCGGATCGTTGCCGGCTGCATTCGCTTCGTACCACGCATACTCGTTCAGGTGCCCGGCCACAGGAGAACCGGAACGGCCCAGTCCATAGGTGTTTGTGGAACCGGCGCGGCAGGCATATTCCCATTCTTCGGCAGTGGGCAGACGCACCTGCCGACGGGAATCCAGCAGGCCGGCCTGCCGCAGGCGGTCTGTCAGACGCCGGCAGAACTGTCGGGCCTGTTCGGCTGTCATCGATTCCACCGCATTGCGCGGTCCCCGCCAGCGACTCGGATTCGTCCCCATGATCAGTTCGTACAGTTCCTGAGTGGTTTCGTACCGAGCGATCTGAAAGGACTGCTCAGGCCGCAGAGTCCGGCCCCGGACGACAATCGATTCCGGAAACGGTGCGTGTCCTGGAGCGATCCGGACGAGTTCTTCAAGAAAACGGGTCAGCATGTCCTGGGCATCGCGGGATGGCTGGCGTGTGTCGCGGGAGGGTTCGGCACCCGGTCCATCGGAACCACAGCACCACAGACCGGCATTCCCGACAGCCAGGACGACCGCGACACCGAACATTCGAACAATGTGGCCGCCCCGTTCTCCTGCCCTGCAGTCCGGCCGGGTCGTTCGTTCGGCGGCATTCGTCTGACGGCAGTCGGCGGGATTCATAAAACAGCCTGGTCGGTTCGAGGGGATGTCCAGTCGATCCAGCCGCCTCCCAGAACACGGTCTCCGTCATAGAACACGGCGGCCTGTCCCGGCGCCACACCGTGGGCTGAATCGTCCAGCCGGATGACAGCCTGATCCGTTCCGGACGTTTCGACTGTGCAGCCGGTCGCTTCCTGCTGGTACCGAAGCCGCACACGGCAGGACAGTGCAGCGGACGGGGCGGGGATGAGCCAGTTCAGTTCCCGGATGCCGACCGAACGAACGGCCAGGTCATCGTAGCTGCCCAGAGTCACGCGTCGGGACGCCGCATCGACCCGGACCACGTAGCGTGGTTCGCCGAAAGCCACCCCCAGCCCTTTTCGCTGGCCGATGGTGAACCGTTCATAGCCGTCATGGTGGCCCAGCACACGGCCCTGCAGATCCACGAACTCGCCTGCCGTGTCCGGCACATCACGGTATCGGTTCAGAAAGGCGGCGTAATCATTGTCCGGAACAAAACAGATCTCGTAGCTGTCCTTCTTATCGGCTACCTGAAGACCGGCTTCCTGCGCGAGCCGGCGGATCTGCGGCTTCTGAAAATCGCCGATCGGCAGCAGAATGTGGGGCAGCAGGTCCGCACGAATTCCAAACAGCACGTACGACTGGTCTTTCTGCATGTCCACCCCGCAGTACAGTCCGGGACGTCCCGAGTCATCTGTCTGAATGCGGGCGTAGTGTCCGGTGGCGATGTGATCGGCTCCCACCTGCTGAGCGAATTCCCACAGTCGGCCGAACTTCAGCCAGTTGTTGCACTGCACACAGGGATTGGGAGTCCGGCCGGACAGGTACTCATCAGCGAAGTAGTCCTTGATCCGGCGGAACGCGTCCTGAAAGTTGAGTGAATGAAAGGGGATGCCCAGATCATCGGCCACGCGGCGGGCGTCGGCCGCGTCTGCGGCGCTGCAGCACCCCTGACGATGACGCTTTTCTGTCAGTACGGGCAGATCGCTGTCGACCGCGCACGTCTGTTCCGTTTCGCCGGAGCGCATGAACAGCCCGATCACTTCATAACCGCGCCGATGCAGCAGAACGGCTGCCGCCGAACTGTCCACACCCCCGCTCATCGCCAGAACCACGCGTCCCGACGCCATGAATTGCTCCGAAATGTCGTCTGCTTCTGCCTGAATCCGGTTGACGGTTCCGGCCGGTCAGCCGTTTCCTGTCGGGAGGCACGAGTCTCCTGCGTGCCCTCGCCAGGTTCCCCGCCGGCCGCTACACTGCTTCACCGGCCACACGGACGGCCGGTGGCGGGCGAGATCTGTGAAGGCGGCGCCGTCCGGGCTCCATCCGCTGCGGCGACGGCTGCCGGCTGCGATCCTACCAGCATCGCGTCGATCTTCCGAGTGTGGAATTGACAGGTTCCGGCCATCGATCACGGACCGTTTCTGACAACGGACTGTCCCCATGATGCATGTTCTCCGATGTGTGCTCTGGCTGATTCTGTCCCCCGGAATCCTGTGGGTCGGCAGCGGCATGAACACCGCTTTTCCGCAGGATGAGGCGGCTCCGGACAACGTGGTCACCGTCCGGACGGGTGAATCCCGTCCGGGGCCCCTGGATCCCGGAGAACTGATCCGGGCCGGCGGATTGATCGGATTTCTCATTGGGCTGCTGAGTCTTGTGATGGTCGCTCTGATCATCGACCACATTCTCAACATTCGCCGCCACACCCTGATGCCGCCGGGGCTGGCTGAAGAGGTGCATCGGCGTCTGGGAGAACGCGATATCGAGGGGGCCCGACAGGTGTGTGAGGAGCATCCTGGCTTTTTGAGTCGTCTTCTTGCTGCGGGCCTGGCGGAAGTCGGAGTCGGTTATGCGGGGATCGAGAAATCGATGGAAGATGCCGCTGTGGAACAGTCCGCCCGGCTGTATCGGCGGATCGAATACCTGTCCGTCATCGGCACCATCGTTCCCATGCTGGGGCTCATGGGAACCGTCTGGGGAATGATTCAGGCCTTTGTGGAATTCGAACAGAAGGCGAACCCTCAGGTTTCCGAACTGGCTCCCGGCATTTACCGCGCCCTGGTGACGACACTGCTGGGGCTGGGCGTGGCTGTGCCGTCGCTGAGTGCTTTTGCCATTTTTCGCAACCGGATTGACGAACTGGCGGCGGAAGCCACGCTGCTGGCCGAACATGTGTTCGCCGATTATCGCCGGAGCATCCGCAAAAAACGGCATACCGACGGCGAATCGATCAGTTCGTGACGCGCGCCGGACGCTGCCAGGGAACACGGGCTCCTTCCTGGATCTGCCGCCGCATCGCGGCACTCAGACGCCGTGCGACCTGAGGATACCGGTCAATCACGTTGAGGCGTTCCTGAGGATCCGTGTCCAGCCGGTACAGTTCCCGCCGTGAGAAGGGAGTATTCTGAAGCAGTTTCCATGGCCCTTCCTGCACAGCATCGGCCGTTTTTCCGCCCCAGGCATATCCGCCTTCGCGACGGACGAAGAAGCGGCGGGGGCGGAGGGAATCCTGCTGCTGTCCCAGAAGAGTCGGAAGAAAACTGCGTCCGTCGATCGATGAAAAGTCCACGTCAGCGTTCGCAGCATCCAGCAGAGTCGGAAGAATATCCATGGTCAGCACCGGCAGGTCGGTCTCGCTGCCGGGCGCGATGTTTTCCGGCCAGCGCACGAAGGCAGGCACCTTCAGTCCGCCTTCGTACATCGATCCTTTGCCGTCGCGCAGCGGACCGTTGGATGCTCCATGGGGAAGAGATCCGCCGTTGTCCGATGTGAACACCACGATCGTGTTCTGTTCCAGTCCCGCTGTGTCCAGCGCTTCCAGAACCCGACCAACGGCGTCGTCCAGATGTTCGATCAAGGCCACCAGGGCTGCTCGCCGGTCACTCAGTCCCGGTTCCCGGGAACGCACTTTTTCGAGCCATTCTTCCGGAGGCTGAATGGGAGAATGCGGCGCGTTGAAGGCCAGGTACAGAAGAAACGGAGACGTCTGATTTTTCCGCGAACGGATGTACTCGACGGCCCAGTCCGCGAACAGGTCTGTGGCGTGCCCGTTCGGATCGATGACGGTCCTGTCCCGGCGCATGTAGTTGTGTCCATGTCGCCGGTGGGTGTAGTAATCGTCCATCATGTCGCCGAGAAATCCATGGAAGTGATCGAATCCCCGGTCCGGCGGTGTGTTGGGAGACTCCAGACCCAGATGCCACTTCCCGATGATCGCCGTTGCGTATCCCGCCTGCCGGGCCACCGCCGGAAGCAGCGTGGCCGACGGGGACAGATATCCCCAGCTGTTGTCGGCATGAGTGCGAATCACGCCGGGAACTCCGACCCGTTCCGGATAGCAGCCGCTCAGCAGGGCCGCCCGCGTCGGTGAACAGACGCAGCTGTTTGCATAGAAACCGGTCAGCCGCATGCCCTGCCGGCACAGCCGGTCCAGATGGGGGCTCTTCAGGTCCGATGCCCCGTAACAGGACAGATCTCCGTAACCCAGATCGTCCGCCAGAATGATCAGCAGATTCGGACGCTGTTCGGCAGCCGACAGAGCCGGTACCGCGACTGCGCATGCAGCAGCGAGAAAACTTCTTCTGATGATCTGAAAATCCATATCGTCTGTCTTTCGTTCGGCCGGCGCCTGCGAACCGAAGCACGGGTGAAAACGGGTTCGACGACGTGGTCGGCAGCCGCACAACGGCGGCCGACGATTTCTCGGCAGAAACCGTTCCGGCAGACTGTCCCCCCGACAGAAACGATCCGGTTACGTGACGGTCAGGTCACCGCTGCCTGGACTCGTGTCGCCACCCAGAACCAGATGGTGCATTTCATCGCGCACACTTGTCAGGTGAGCCGACAGGCGGGCGTACACATCCTGGGCGAATTCGTCGGACTTCAGTACTTCCTGAATCTGATCGAACATCTGCTGATCGGAAACGCGGTTCACGTCGTAAACGCGGCACGAATTACGCAGCTCCGCCAGTCGAGGCAGGTAGGACTGGCGGAGATGTTCACTGAGTTCCCTGGCGAGGTACTCAGCGTTTTTCAGCCGTTCAGACAGAGGAAGGCGACTGAGGTCGGTCATTCCGCGCCGGCTCGCAGAAAAAAGGACGGAAATCAGCCGTCCATTAGACCGCTCTGCCAGGCAGACCGTCAATCACAAAAGGCAGCCGTCTGCCGATAATTTCTTCACCAGTGTGGCGGTGCGGCCGTGTCCTGACAGCCGTGTCTTCTGCCGGGCATCCTGTTTTATTGTTATCCGGCGGCCCGGTGGCGGTTCCTGACCTGCAGCGCCGCTGCTGACGCGGACCGGTGCAGACAGGGTGCCAGAAGGCAGCCGGGAAGCGGTTTCACGCGACGGCGATTCCGGCCACACAGGCTGTCATGCAGCAGGCCAGCACACCGCCGATCATCGCCCGCAGTCCCAGCCGCGCCAGATCGGCGCGGCGTTCCGGACACAGGCCTCCAATTCCGCCCACCTGAATCCCAATGGACGCGAAATTCGAGAATCCGGACAAAGCATACGTCAGGATGACGGCCGATCGCTGCGAGATCATCGGTCCGTCACTGCCGTCCTGAATCCAGACCGCCATCTTCTGATACGCCAGCAGCTCATTCGCCACGACTTTCAGCCCCAAAAGCTGTCCCGCGTGAAAACAGTCTCGGGTTTCAATGCCCATCAGCCAGGCCAGCGGCCAGAACGCATACCCGCACATTTCGGAAAGCGTCAGGCCTTCCATGCGGCCCATCCCCAGCAGACGGTTCATGACAAACAGAGAAAAACTGTTCAGAAGATAATCCGCCAGAGCGATCAGTGCGGTGAAAGCGATGAGCATGGCGGCCACGTTCAAAGCCAGACGCAGTCCGTCCGCCGCGCCTGCGGTGGCGGCTTCAATGACATTCGTCGTTTCCACAGGCACATCGGCTGCCTGGCGACCGGCGGTCAGAGGAACCCTGGTTTCCGGAAGCATGACTTTGGCAATGAGCAGTCCGGCCGGAGCGGAAATGACCGAGGCGGTGATCAGATGGCCCGCGTCGATTCCGAAACCGATGTACACAGCCAGCACGCCGCCGGCGACCGTTGCGAACCCGCCGGTCATCACCGCCATCAGTTCCGACTGCGTCATCTGCGCCAGATACGGCCGGATCACAAGCGGCGCTTCTGTCTGTCCCACAAACACATTGGCGGCTGCCGAAAGCGATTCGGCCCCGGATGTCCCCAGAGAATGACGCAGAACCCGAGCCAGCTGCCGCACGATGAACTGCATCACTTTCAGGTGATACAAAATGGCCATCAAAGACGAAAAGAAAATGATCGTCGGCAGTACCCGAAACGCGAAGTAGAACTCACGGAAGCGGTCGCCGAAAACCAGAGCGCAGCCTTCATCCACGAACCCCAGCAGCACATTGAACGCCTGGCCCAGGTTTTCAAACAGATCCCGGCCGGCTGAAGTCCCCAGAATCAGGCCAACCAGCACCAGCTGACACAGCAGTCCTCCGATCACAACCCGCCATGGGAACAGGCGGCGGCGACTGCTGAGCAGCCAGGCGAAAAACACCATGGTCAGCAGTCCCATGCCGGCGGTCAGCCGATGATTCATGGCAGCGATCGGCAGTTCGTCCGGCATCGCTGTGTCCTGTGCGTCGGGTATGGAAACGCCACGATGATAACGCTCCGAACCGCTCACACAATCCGGGATCCCTTCAGCAGAAACGGCCGCGTCTGTCCGCAGCGGTCCAGCCAGTCACTCAGAAAGCGAAACCGGAAATGCCGCTCCGAATCCAGTTCGTTTTCGAGGATCTTTCTGGCAGACTGTCGGGTCGCGGCTGCCTGGGCGGCGGCTCCCTTCTGTTCCTGACACAGCGCCAAAACCAGACGATCCGCCACTACCTGCTGCAGATCCGCAACCGCAGCATGACGCGCTGCCGCCGCAGTCATCAGTGCTTCTGCTTCGTCCGGACAGTGTTCACACAGACGCATGATGCCGGTCAGCGACATCGCGTCGGCGCAGGAATCGCAAAAGTCCTCATCCAGATCCTGTGTCCAGTCCCGACACGCAGATTCCCAGGCACGCCGGGCCAGTGCCCGAGCGGCCGGCCAGTCGGCCTGGCTGAGCAGACAGGCGCACAGAACAATCCACTGGCCGGTGGTCGGGTCGAGGGTCCGCCGGTGACGGCATTCCCAGCGCGTCCGCAGCAGCAGGGCCCGCTGCGTCGCCTGCCAGGCTGCCGTCAGGTCGCCCGCTGCCAGCAGCCGTCCGGCCTGGCCCAGCAGCGTGTTCCATGCCGGAGCGGCTGTCCGGAGTTCCTGCGAATCGTTTCCATCATTCGGCTGCCCCAGGCCGGATTCGCCTGCCCCCGGCGCCGCCCGACCGTCTCGAACACGCTCTCTCAACGGAACCAATGGGATCAAAAGCCGCATTCCCTGGGAATCCGGCTGAGCAGCCCTTTTCGGATGCATGGTTTCTGTCACCGGCCAAAAGCGGCAGCCACAGGCTGCACGGATACACCAGTGACAGGAAAGACAGCGAGAGCAGAGCGGCCTTCACCGTACGGCGGTCTCCCCACACGGGACAATGTTAAAACAGGAAAGAATGGCCGATTTTGAGGATTGTCGGGGATCGTGTCAGAGTGCCGTCACGATCCTCCCCAGGGCAGACAGAGACAGGTGCCAAATCGGCAGAATTCGTGTGTTCGTTCTGCCATCCGCTGTTCGTCGGAAACTGTTGATTTGACACAAATGGTTGTTGTACAACGATTTGCCACGACTGTTGCGGGTTTGGTACAGCATTCGCAGGCCGCCCCCTGATCCAATTCGGTTCTCAGATGGTGCCATTCGGCCTGGAATGAATTCCGGACGGCCGATGAGAACCGGTTCCAATGACGTCAGGAGAGAATGATGGCGAAGAAGAAGGGGCCTTCCGGCGGCATCCGCATTGTCCCGCTGGGAGATCGGGTTGTTCTGCGGCGTGCAGAAGCGGAAGAAACGACGGCCGGCGGGATCGTGCTGCCGGACACGGCCAAAGACAAGCCGCAGCGCGGCGAAGTCGTGGCGGTGGGAGACGGACACGTCAACGACAAGGGCGAACGGATCGCTCTGACCGTTCAGGAAGGTGACAAAGTGATTTTCAGTTCGTACGCGGGCGACGAAATCAGCGTGGGGGATGAAGACTACCTGCTGCTGCGGGAGAGCGACATTCTGGCGACCGTGTGACGGGTTCATCCGGCTGACGAGAACCCGTTTCCGGCGGAGACAGTTGCCGGACCGCGGTCTGGAATCTTCCGTGAGCGGAATCATTCGGAATCACAGTGAATTCAGTGTGTGCAGCGGCGTGATCCGCTGCTTTTGAGGAATGCCTGGCAGGTCAGAAGTGCCGCCTGACGACCGTCTGATGGGTCCCTGTCCGGTGCTTTGACCGATCCTGTCGGCTGCGGCCGTCAGGGGAACGATGTCAGTGTTTTCCGTTTCGTGTGTCCTGCTGAAAGAGCAGAAAACAGGAGAAATGCAGTCATGGCCAAAATGATCGCCTTCGACCAGGAAGCCCAGGAAGCGATGCGGCGGGGTGTGTCCCGACTGGCACGTGCCGTCAAAGTCACACTCGGACCGAAAGGGCGGAATGTCATCATTGAAAAGAGCTTCGGGTCGCCCACGGTCACGAAAGACGGCGTCACGGTGGCGCGGGAAATCGAACTGTCGGAGAAGTTCGAAGACATGGGCGCCCGGATGGTGCGCGAAGTTGCCAGCAAGACGTCGGATGTGGCCGGAGACGGAACCACGACGGCAACAGTGATGGCCGAAGCCATCTACAAGGAAGGCCTGAAGGCTGTCGTGGCCGGTGTCAGCCCTCTGGAAATGAAGCGGGGCATGGATCAGGCTGTTTCAGACATCGTGGAACAGCTTGCGGACATGGCGACCGAATGCCGCACGCGTAAAGCGATTGCTCAGGTCGGCACGGTGGCAGCCAACGGCGATGCGGAAATCGGACAGATTCTCGCGGACGCCATGGAACACGTCGGCAAGGACGGCGTCATCACCGTGGAAGAAGGCAAAAGTCTGGAAACGAACTTCGAAGTCGTGGAAGGACTTCAGTTCGACCGCGGATATCTGTCGCCGTACTTCGTGACGGATTCTGAAAACATGGAGTGCGTGCTGGAAGATGCTTACGTGCTGATTCACGAAAAGAAAATCAGCAACATCAAGGATCTGGTCCCGGTTCTGGAAAAGGTCGTCAACAGCGGCAAGGGCCTGCTGATCATCGCCGAAGACGTCGAAGGCGAGGCTCTGGCGACGCTGGTGATCAACAAGCTGCGAGGCACCTTCAAGGTGGCCGCCGTCAAGGCACCGGGCTACGGAGACCGCCGCAAAGCCATGCTCCAGGACATCGCCATCATGGTGGGTGGCCAGGCGATCTTCGAAGATCTCGGAGTGAAGCTGGAAAACATCGAACTGACGGATCTGGGTACGGCCCGCAAGATTGTCGTCGACAAGGACAACACGACCATCGTCGAAGGCGGAGGAAAGAAGGCCGACATCCAGGCCCGCATCGAACAGATTCGGCGGGAGCTGGAAAACAGCACGAGCGATTATGATCGCGAAAAGCTGGAAGAACGGATCGCCAAGCTGGCCGGCGGCGTGGCTCAGGTCAATGTCGGCGCGGCCACGGAAAGCGAGATGAAGGAAAAGAAGGCACGCGTGGAAGATGCTCTGCATGCCACCCGGGCCGCAGTGGAAGAAGGCATTCTGCCGGGCGGCGGTGTGGCCCTGCTGCGGGCCTCCACGGCCGTCAAACCGGGCCGCCTGACCCACGACGAAAAGGTCGGCTACAACATCATCGTGCGGGCCTGCCGGGCACCACTGACGCAGATCGCGGACAACGCCGGAGTCGACGGAAGCGTCATCTGCGAGAAAGTGGCTGAGCAGGAAGGCAATGTCGGCTATAACGCTGCCGCCGATAAGTTCGAAGACATGGTGAAAGCCGGTGTCATCGATCCGAAAAAGGTCACGCGTGCGGCTCTGCAGAATGCTGCCAGCGTGTCCACCCTGCTGCTGACCAGCGATGCTCTCATCGCCGAAAAACCCAAGGAAAGCAAGAACGGCGTTGCCGGCGGTGGCGACGAAGAACTGTACTGATCCGGTTTGAGGGTCCGCAGCCGAACGGGCCCTCTGTCACCGATGCGTTTTCCGACCGATGCGGGGCGAACTGCCAGTGCAGTTCGCCCCGTTCTTATTGAATCCGTAGCCGGCGAACGCCACGCTGAAGCAGTCCGTCCCTCACCGGGCCCGCTCATCCCCGGGCCTCTCCCGGAACGAGAGGGAGGCCACTGGAAGGGACGAACAACAGGACAGGACGCTCAGGCGTGGGGATTTCGCGATCAGGATTCGTTCTGGCTCAGGATCAAAGCTCTCCACCGATCCCATTCAGACTCACCGGATGACACACAGGCCATCCCTGCGCCCATAACATCACGACGGAAAAGAAAAAAGGCGAGCCACCATGCGGGACTGGTGACTCGCCGGCTGGAAACGCCACAGAGCGAAGAACTGCATCAACTCAGGAGGAGAAAGGTGAAGCGGGTCACAGGGTGACTCACGTCCTTCGCCGGGATCAGAACAATCCTTTCTGTCCCGGAAATCCGGCCCATTGCGGGGTGGCACCGGATTCCCGGCTGCGTTTCCAGGGGAGAAGCATCTGTTCGGGTTTCGGCTGCTGCAGTGCTTCGCGATGCCCCGTTGGTTCCAGATGGCTGCCTTCCGGAAAAACTGTTGCGGAATCCGACGGCAGCAGGCCGGAACCGAATACAGCCGGTACGATGGGGCCGTCCGGGACCTGTTCGGAAGTCTTCACCGGCAGCGGGGCTTCGACGGCTGCGGTGTCTGCCGCAGACCGCTGTGGACGGGATGCCGTCGTCGGCGGATCGAGTTCACGTGATCCCGGAAACCGGCCGGACTCGGCTGCCGGCCGGGACGGACGCTGTCTCCGTGAACGCCCCCGGGCCGCCACCGGTCGGGCCACATCGCGGGTGGTCGCATGGATCATCGCCACAAGTTCTTCCGGTGCATGCCCGTACCTGGGCATGCCGGCCAGGACCCAGCTTTTCCAGTCGGTTTCCAGAGCGTCGATGCCTTCGTGGTTGTAGTGACGCCGGATGGCGTTCTCCCAGCCGTAGCGATGGCCGTCATTCAGAAATTTCAGATACGTTTTCGGGCCGCCCTGATACATGAGAAAATCGACCAGGCCGAATCCCTGAGCGTACAGAATGAGCATGGATCGCTGATCGGAAGGGTACTGCTTCATGTTCAGCAGCCGTTTCAGCGGAATGTAGCCTCGTCCACTGCGGGTCACTCTGTTCAGGCGATCGAGCTGGATCTGCTGTTCAGAACGGTGTTCGAACAAAGTCGACGCTCCTTCATCCGCCCACCGCGGCAGCGGCCTCCGGAAATAACACGCGAACACCGTGTGATTGATTTCGTGCGGCAGAACCGAATCCAGAATCCGTTCTGAAGATCCCTGAACGGACATCCGCCAGTTTCCGACCTGTGTCCCCATGAACTGGAACGTCGTCTGCCCGCCGGCTCCCAGAGCGCCGGATTTCACTCGGATCGTACAGGGACGTTCCCATCGGGGCAGTTCCCGTCCCGTCCAGTAGAGTGCCAGGCGGCGCCGATAGATTTCCGCAGCTCTTCCCACCGCCCGGGCTTCAGCCGGGCTGGAAGCGGTCACCACGAAATTCGCCGTTCGGTGCGAAGCGCCGGTACTGATCAGAAGCGTCACGGACACCAGCAGGGTCCGGAAATTCAGAGCATCCATGCTCGGCCCACAGGTTGGGTTCCACTCTTGATGATTCGCCGCCGGCGAATCCTTTCGCCGACGGAATCCACCGGCAGCAAATGCCGGTCCAATAGGGCGCTATTCCGAGGCGGGATACGAACCCGCATCGTAACCTACAGGCAGGACACGGGTTGCGTCGACAGTCGTCTGTTGGTGCTGTGTCGGGGACGGTCCGCCGTTGGGCCTGCATTTCTTACATCATTCCCGTGCAGATTGTCATTTCTACACGACCTCTCAGCGGGAAACGCGTCGCCGCGGTCGTCACACAACCTGACCGGCCGCCAGGAAACCGACCGGAGCGGCGTCTCCGGACTCCCGTTCCCAGGGGGCCCAGGTCGATATAACCAACGGTCGGGTCGAATCGTCGGTTGAATCTGCCCTGAAATTCGCTGGCCTGCTGCCTGCAGGAGTTCTTCGATGCTGATCGTGGTCGCCGCCATTCTGGTGCTGATGACATGCTGGAGTTTCTGGGGCTGGTGCGTGGGCGATTCCCGGGACATTCGCTGGATCCGGCACTGGTGCGGCGGCACCTTCGTTGTCCTGATGACCATCCTGTCGGCTGCCGGCGGATTTCTGGCCGCCCGCGTTCAGGAACGGTCGTCTGCCCGGGCTCACGTGTTTCAGGCTCTGCAGGCAGTGGCGGAAGAAATCGAATCCGGAAACGCGGAGTTCGTCGCCAGAGAAATCCGTGCTCTGGACCATCGGGGTGATCCCGATGCGGACGCATGGGACCTTCTGGACGAGCTGCCACCGTTCACAGCGCGGCTGCGTTCCCGGTCACAGCATCCGGCTTCAACGGCAGCCCGCACTGCCGGCCGGACCGAGGAAGCGTTTCTGCGGGCACGATGACCAGACCATGGTGCGGATGCCCGTCATGGTCGGTGGATGCGGACCGTGTATTCCCCCCGATTGTCGCTTCGGGAAGCGGCACTGTCGTTGATCTGAAGCCACAGGCGTCCGCCGAATTCCGGTGTCAGCACGGCAGATCGGCCTGCCGGGAAGCGGGTGGAGATACCGTCCGGGGCGACAAAGACCGCCAGAAGCCGTCCCAGCGGCTGACCTCGATGATACTCCAGCGTGATACCGTCCGGTCCGGCATCCCACGGTGCCGTGGTTGTCCGCAGAACGCAGCGTCCTGAACATTCCACGACGACCGCCTGCCCCGCGGGGATGTCCCAGCCGGTGTCCTGCCAGCTTCGATCCGCCTGCACGCAGAGCGTATCGGACGGGGAATCGCGATGTTCTGCGAGGCGGCAGAAGGACCGGTCCGGGTCGAAATTTTCACACAGAGTGTCGGCGAACAGCAGCCAGTCGGCGGCCAGTCGGCCGGACAGGGGGCCGTTGACTGTGATGGGAGAATTCCGGACAGACGTGCCGGACCGCCCCTGACACATGTTGTGCCAGTGGAGCGCATAATCCGGATGGCGGCTGAGCATCCACGCCAGTGCCCACCACCACTCATACCCGTCTCCATCGGCTGATGTCACCGGCTGGTCCGACATCACCTGGGCCAGGGAGGGCAGCGACTGAACCGGGGCGCCGTTCTCTTCGGCATTCCGGCGCTGCCGGCGAACGGACGAAATCCGGCCCCATCCGTCGAAGCCTTCGAACGACGACGGAAGAACGGCAAACCGGACCTGCGATTCGGACGTCTGATGAGTGGCATACAGTTCGGCGACACCTTCGGCAAACCAGCGGGGAGCCGGGTCGGAAAGAAGCACATCGCACGTCATATAGACATGAACGAACTCGTGCAGGACAAGGTGCCGCGTGTAATAGTCGGTATCCTGCACGCGGACCCAGGCGCGGTAGCCGATCTGTCGGCCGTGTTTCATTCGGCGGGCTTCATCCGGAAACAGGCCCGCGATCCGGAAACGCTCGGGATCCTCCATCAGACAGATGACTGCCTGAAACACAGATCCGCTTCGTTCTTCCGCCGGGCTGCCGCAGTCCCGGCTGAGTCGATCGTACAGGCGATCGACCAGGCCGGGAATGTCGTGCACCGCCTCTGCCGGAAGGTCTGTCAGCAGAACCACATGGCGTCCATCCAGTCGTCGGATGCCGCTTTTCTGAAGAGCCGCCGCGTCGGTTTCGAACGGCGGCTGATCGGTTCGATACGTGTTTCCGGTCCGGACACTTCCAGTTTTTTCACGGATGCCGGGCTCCGAAACAGCAGTTTCCGACTCCGAAGCAGCAGGAACCGGTGCGGCAGCGGCTTTCCAGGGGTCGGCAGGCTGTCGGTCGGACGAATGGTCCGGCGGTGCGGGATTCTCTGCGGAATCAGTCGCGGAATGCCGGCATCCGAACAGGCCTGCGCAGACCAGCAGAAAAACCATGACGCTCAGCCCGCGCATCGCGAACCGTCCGCCTGTGGAAACCGGGTGGTCAGCACTTTCAGGAAGGCAGCAGGATCCGAAACGTGGTTCCGGAAGAATCGGAGTGGACCAGTTCAATGCTGCCTCCGAGTTCCGTTTCCGCGAGCTGCTGGCAGACGAACAGTCCCAGCCCGGTTCCTGTGGATTTGGTGGTGAAATACGCACGGAAGATTTTGTCCTGCAGCTCCTGAGGAATGCCGTGGCCTTCATCAGAAATCGTGATGGCGATTTTTTCATCGTCCGGCAGGACATCTGTCTGAACAATGATTTTCGCTCCTTCTTCTGTGGCGTCGAGTGCATTCATGATGAGGTTCAGGACGAGCTGCACAAGCTGATCGTAAACGGTGCGAATCACGGGCATGCCGGGACTGAAATGCGTTTCAACCGTTTTGCCCTTCCAGCGTTTGTAGTACTTGGCGATGTTCAGGGCTTCCGTGATGGCTGCGTGGACATCCACTGCGGTGACGTCCTGCGACGCCGGTCTGCTGAACCCGACCAGTTCCCGAAGGATTTTCTGAATGCGTCTGAGCTGAGCGTCGACCATGTGCAGCCGGCCGGCCGTGTAGTCGTCCTGGCTGCGGCGGTTGAGCATCTGCACGATGGAACTGATCGATGCCAGAGGATTGCCCACTTCGTGAGCGATCCCGGCGGCCAGCAGGCCGAAGGCCGCCTGTTTTTCCTGCTGGACCAGGCGGGCCTGCGATTCCTGGAGGGCCCGGGTTCGCTCTTCGATCTTCGATTCCAGAGTCGCCTGGTGGTCGCGCAGCCGGGCGTTCAGAGTTTCCAGCCGCACGGCGGCGGATTTCAGCAGCCAGGTGAGCGCATTCATGGCCCAGGTGCCCCACGCCAGAAACAGCACCGTCAGTCCCAGAGTGAAGGTCGTGGCGGGATTCATGTCTGTGGCTGTCACGCCGAGCACGCAGTAACTCAGTGAATGCAGTCCCAGCGTCATCCAGGTCATCGCCGGCGGGTGGCGGATGGCACAGACCATCAGCGACAGGAAGTAATAGAAGCGAAACGGGCTGGACACGCCTTCATCGAAAAAGCACAAAAGGCCGATGAACAGCGCTTCCATCACGGAAACGACCGGGCGAAACTGAGCGAGAAAGACTTTCCCTCGGAAGCTCCACCAGGTATCCACGAACGCATACACGATGCCCAGGGTGAGGATGGCATTGAGCGCCAGCTGGCTGCGCGGTTCCGAACCGGCCAGACGGCTGCCGACGTTGACAATGAAAAAACCCACGGCCAGTCCCAGCCAGCGAATGCGCAGCGTGATGAATTCCGCTTTCAGATCTTCGCCCAGCGGATCGAAGACTTCGCTGTCGGCCGGCCGTGTGTGCCCTGGAGTTTCTGTGTCAGAACTGGTCATCCCGGTTCACTCATTACAGATTACAGACTGACATCCCTGACGGAACACGTATGACGGACGTTTCCGGTACCCCGTTTCCCGATCCGCCGATCCCGGTTCTGCCGGCCCCGGTCATCGATGACTGCAGCGGCTGCGGAGCCTGCTGCATGGGGACGCCCGTGCCGCCTTTTGAACCGGGCGAGGAAGCCCGCTGGAATCTGCCCCCCGCGCAGCTCCGTCCCATTCGGGACCGCATCGCCGGCGGACAGCAGTTCGACCGGCTGCCATGTGTCTGGTTCGATTCGCAAACGCGACGCTGCCGCCACTACGAACAGCGGCCGGACGCCTGCCGCAGATTCGAACCGGGCAGCACATTGTGCCGTCTGTCCCGCATCGACATCGGCCTTCCCGGATAGCGTGTTCAGCACCCGGTGAGCGGTGTCTGCGACCGAATCCGTGCGCGGATCATGCGCGATGCATGAAAACGTGTCTGTCCTGCTGATCATTCAGTCCGGCGATCCTTCGAAAACGCGTTCCCGAAGTTTCATCATCCCCTTCAGCCACCGCTGATGTTCGGCCGCCCGGTTGATCATGTACTGTCGGACTTCCGGGTGCGGCAGAATCAGAAATTCGCCGGACCGCAGGCATTCGACCGTCTTTTCCGCGACATGTTCAACGGACACCGACGTTTCCTGCAGATGACGGCTCATCGGATGATCCCCGTCGATCATGCGTGTGCGCACCCCCTGGGGACACAGACAGTTCACCTGAATGCCGCGGCGTCCGTATTTGACGGCCAGCCATTCTGCGAACGCCACCGCCGCATGTTTGGACACCTGATAAGGGGCTGAGGAAAACTCCATGAGCAGGCCGGCGGCTGATGCGGTGAACAGCAGCGCCCCCTGTCCTCTTTCCAGCATGCCCGGCAGGACGGCACGCGTCGACCAGACATGCGACATGAAGTTGATCTCCATCATCTCCCGCCATCGCTCATCCGGCAGTTCGAATCCACCGCTGAAGGCGATTCCGGCGTTGGCACAGAACAGATCGATCGGACCGAAGGCGTTTTCAGCGGCGGCCACCAGTTTCCGAATGGATTCTTCGTGGCGCACATCGCAGACCACCGGCAGGCCGCTGACCGCATCGGCGGTCTGCCGGGCTTCGTCTTCATCGATATCGGCCACCACGATTCCGGCGGGCGATTCCTGGGCGAACCGTTCACACAGGCCGCGGCCGATGCCGCGCCCGCCGCCGGTGACCACAATCACTTTGTCCTTCAGTTCCATCCCGTTCCCCGTTCGTGTCTGCTGCCGCACAATGCCTGCTGTGCTGATTCGTCTTCAGCCGCCAGGCAGGCCGAACTCTGCTGGCAGATTAGAACGGATGTCCGCCCGTGTCGTGCCGACTGCAGGAAAAAGCAGACAGTTTCATCATCCGCGAGTCCGCAGGTCTTCCGGACATCTGTAAGGGCCCGGCCGGCTGATCCGGTCTGCCTCTCGGTCCTGCCCTGGAAATGCAAACGGCGGCTGCGGCTGTTCGGAGTCCGGCAGCGGCGTGCCCAGGCGTCGGTCGAAGCCATCCGGACGCAGCCGATCGGGAACACTGTCGCCGGTTTCATCCATCCAGCGACGAAGAACGTCGTCCAGTTCCTGGCGGACACGGTGCCATTCGGGGCGATTGGCCAGATTGCGAATCTGATGCGGATCGCGGGCCGTATCGTACAGCTCGATTTCCGGCCGCGGCGCCCGCAGCACGTCCTTTCGGGCCGGGGTGAGAGAATCGAAAGGGGCCCGCAGCAGACTCCGGTGGGACGGCGAGCGGACAGAATCCGCCGGTCCCTGCCAGGGCTGTTCGGGACGAAAGTTCCTGATCAGCAGGAAATCCTGCCGGCGCACACTGCGTCCATGAGCCTGATAGTCGTGCCAGTTGTGTTCGGAAAACGCGTAACATCGCTGTCCGCCTGAACCGGTACGCAGGACGGTGGCGAAGGAGACGCCCTGGATTTCCGAAGGGAGGGAGCAGCCGGCGAGTTCCAGGATGGTCGGTGCCAGGTCGACGGCGCTGACGATGTCCGTCGCGATTCCCGGTGTCCGGATCCCGTCGGGCCAGTGTGCGATCAGCGGTGTCCGCATTCCGGAATCGTGCAGCCGGGTTTTGGCACGTGGAAACGGGCGCCCGTTGTCCGCCATGATCAGCAGCAGTGTCTGCTGCAGCACGTCCTGCCGTCGCAGTTCCTGAACGACCTGGCCGACGAACCAGTCGAATCGTGTGATTTCATTGTAATACGAGGCCAGATCGCGGCGGGTGGGCATGTCGTCCATCAGAAACGGCGGCACGATGACGTTCCGCGGATCGTGCCGCGGACCATACCGGGAATCATCCCACTGAGAATCGGCATCCCAGTCACGATGTGCATCGTACGATGCGAACCAGAAAAAGAAGGGACGGTCTTTCGGCCGATTCTTCAGCACCCGTACCCAGTTCGCGTGGCCTCCGGAATTTCCCGGAACGCGTCCCCCGTCGATATGATCGAAGGCCCGCGGTCGTGCCCGGGGACCGGATTTCGGTGCCGTCGACCGCATGTGGGACTTGCCGGACAAAGCCGTGTAGTATCCGGCGGTGCGCAGAATCTCCGGAAACCAGGGAAGGTGTCCGCTGATCGGCTGATGCAGTTCGCAGGCCGGACCCGTGTTGTGCGGATAGCGGCCGGTGATGATGCTGGACCGGCTGGGACTGCAGCTGCTGGCCGTCAGAAACGCCCGGTCGAAACGCAGACCTCCGGCAGCCAGGGCATCGATATTCGGTGTGCGGGCTGCCGGATTGCCGTAGCATCCCAGGTCGTTCCAGCTCACATCATCTGCAATCAGCAGAATGATGTTGATTCGGGAATCCGGTCTGGTGTCGTCCACACCCGCACCGGCGGCGGCACGCCCCAGCAGAAGCCCGCAGCACAGCAGACAGATTCTCTGCATGGCCCGTCTGAATGACGGACGCTCGTCCGACTCTGCTTCCGGAACGACTCCGCGAAACGTGCCGTCCCGTTCCGCTGCGGTGAAAACTGAACGCGTTTTCATGACATCTGCTGTGCACCGTGTAGACTGATCGGGACTCCCGACAGGCCGTCGAGAATCATTCATTCAGACATTCTTCGAATGCGAACACAATCGCACAATGGATCTCATCTGATGCGGGCTCCGTTTTTCGTCCCGAATTCGGCGGAGAGTTTCCGATGAGGTGCCGTTTGTCTGCTGCAGGGCTGCTGATAGCGGCTGCGGTGTGTCTGCCGGCTGTCGCGGCCATTCCGCCCGGGAATCCGGAACAGCCACCCTCCATCATCCTCATTCTTGCCGATGACCTCGGAATCGGAGACTGCGGGTGTTACGGACAGTCGCTCATCAGAACCCCCTGGATCGATCGGCTGGCGGCTGAAGGCATGCGATTCCGGCAGGCGTACGCCGGCTCTCCCGTCTGTGCGCCTTCGCGAGCCGTGCTGATGACCGGCCGGCACAATGGTCACAGCTCCGTGCGGGACAATGTGCCCCATTTCCCGACGTATCTGCAGAAGAACGACATCACCATTGCCGCGGTGCTTCAGGAAGCGGGATATCGGACCGGAGGGACAGGCAAATGGTCGCTGGGAGATGCGGGGACAGCAGGGCGAGCCACGCAGCAGGGATTCGAGACGTGGTTCGGCTATCTCAACCAGGACCACGCGCATTACTACTTTCCCGAATACCTCGATGACAATGAAGCCCGGCTGCTGCTGCCGGGAAACAGCCGTCACCGGACCCGATACAGCCACGATCTGATTGTTTCCCGGGCTCTGGATTTCATTCGGCGTGCCGATCGCGACAGGCGGCCGTTTTTCCTCTACGTGGCATTCACGCTGCCCCACATTTCGGCTCCGGCCGAGGATCCGGATCGCCTGCCGGTGCCTTCCACGGCTCCCTACAGCACACGTCCGTGGCCCGAAGCCGCCAGGAAGTATGCCGCCATGGTGCATCGGCTGGATGATGCAGTCGGCCGCCTGGTCGATCTGGTCGATCGGATGCATCTGACAGAACGCACACTCATTCTTTTCACGAGCGACAATGGTGCCGAGGCTCGGGTGGCGTCTTTCTTTCACAGTACGGGACCGTATCGGGGAGCCAAGAGGCAGCTGACGGAGGGCGGCATTCGCGTGCCGCTGATCGCACGCTGGCCGGGAACGATTCCTGCGGGAACGGTCAGCGAAGACGTTGTTGCCTTTCAGGATGTGTTTCCGACGCTGTGCGAACTGGCCGATGTGCCCGTCCCTCAGGACACGGACGGCATGTCCCTGACGGGCATTCTGCGAGGCCGCTCGCCGGGGCGAGAACGCGGATACCTGTACTGGGATTACGGACACTGTCGTCAGCGATACGACCGGGCCGTACGGTGGCGTCAGTGGAAAGGACTTCAGGAAGGCAGGGACGCTCCCGTGCAGCTTTACAACCTGGAAACCGATCCGGGGGAAACCCGGGACGTGGCGGCCGAACATCCCGGCATTGTGAGGCGTATTCTGCGGATCATGGACCGGGCTGCCGTACCGCATCCGCGGTATCCGATCGGGCAGGTCTACACAGGACGGCCGATCTGGAGTCCGCCATGGCTGAAGGAGGATCCGGCGGCGGGCAGCACATCCGGGGCGGACGGCACCGGTTCTTAGGGGCGCCGATCGGCCCTGTTCACCGCCCCGGTTTCAGCGAGTGGTTTCCGCGGCGGCTGCCTGATCCGATGCGGCTTCCGTCCAGATGCCGATCTGAACCACCACTCGAAACACCCGCAGCACATCGAACTTGGTCAGGATGCCGCACAGTTTTCCGGTGGACGGATCGGCCACCGGCAGTCCGGCGATGTGCCGATCGGAAAACAGGTTCAGAGCCTCTGTGAGGAGCATTTCCGGGGGCACACAGCCGACCTGCGTGTTCATGACGTTATCGACGCGTTCCCGCAGGACGGATTTGTCGTCTGTGGCAAACAGTTTTTCCCGAAACCGCGATTCCGACTCTTCCACCGTTCGGTCCGGAACAGGCAGGAAATGAAGAATGTCCGTATCGGAAAGAATCCCGGCCACCTGACCGTCGCCATTCAGGACGGGCAGATGGCGGATTTCACGTTCCTGCATGATGTCCATGGCCGCGGACAGGTGATCGTCGTGCCGGATGGTGTGGACGTTTCCGGACATCACATCGCGTACCGTCTGCGCTCCGGTGGCGAACACTTCATCCAGCGGCAGTCCGTTGGGCAGGTCCATGTCGACGAGTCTCAGACGGCGCAGACGCACGTCGCGGGTGCACACGCGATGATAAAGAGACAAAGTCCGGAGAAAACTGTCGACGGTGATCAGACCGTCCAGAGTCCGTCCGTCCGGGGAGATGACAACGGAATCGATGTGGTGTTTCAGCATGAGTGTGATGACATCGGTGACCGCGGCATCGGCCGGACAGCAGATCGGATTTCGGGTCATGATCCGGGGGATGCCGACCTGCAGGGCCTTGTGATCATCTTCCTGCTCCGCGGCTGTCCCCAGAAGCCGGGGGAAGCTGCGTGCCAGATCGCGTCGGGACACGATCCCGGTGATGGTTTTGTCTTCCGGACTGATCACAGGCGCATGATCGACCTGCAGCCGCCGAAAAATCTCTGCGGCACTTTCCAGCGTGTCGTCGAGTGTCAGCGTGGGCGGCTGAACCGTCATGACGTCCGCGGCCGTACGGATCTGCTGAAAGAAACCGAAGTCGTTCCGGGCGATGCGATGAAACAGATCGACAACACTCATGGCAACCGGCTACTCCCCTCTCCCGCTCCATCGCTGAAGACGACCGACGGGCTGGTGACAGACAGACTTCCGTTTGGACAATGTCCCGTATCCAGTATCGTCTGCGCCGGTCACAACTTGCCCCGGAAGTCGTGAATCCCCGAATCCGGGTGATGGCGGCTGTGACTGTTATTCTGACTGCATCAGTCATTCCGAAGGATGCATGTTGTCGGCACAGCGTTTATCATTCGGCCGGCCTGAAGGCGTTTCGGTGGCTCAGTGTGTCGGAACAGCCGGTCATTTGTGCGTCTGCTCACCCGTCATGTCCCAGGGGATTCGAATGGAACCGTTCCGAACAGCGGCCGGATGCGTGATTCGTCTGACGGTTCTCATGCTGATGTTCCGGCTGGTTCCCGGAGCGGCTGCCGAGGAGGTCGTGGACATCGGCAGTCGGCTGGAACTGTTCGTCGACGATGAGATCGTTCTGGAGCGGGACAGTGGCATTTCCCGATGCGTGGTGCAGCCGGAACCGCGGGAAGTCGTTTTTACGATGGATCGGCCCTGGGAAGGAAACACATCCGGCTGTTTCGCGGTGTTTCAGAGCGGATCGGTGTATCGCATGATTTACCGAGGCTGGCAGCACGACGAGAAAAAGAAACCGGTTCGTCCGGAAGTGACATGTCTGGCCGAAAGCACCGACGGCATTCACTGGCAGCGGCCGTCGCTGGGCCTGTTCGAATTCAACGGATCCACGCAGAACAACATCGTCTGGCAGGGGCCGGAATCGCACAATTTCACCTTTTTCGTCGACACATGCCCCCGCACACCGCCCGACATGCGGTACCGGGCGCTGGGAGGCGTCTGGACCGGTCTGACGGCCCTGGTTTCGCCGGATGCGGTCCACTGGCGCCGTCTTCAGGCAGAACCTGTGATTACGAACGGAACGTTCGATTCACAGAATCTCGCGTTCTGGGACAGTCACCGACAGGAATACCGTGCCTACTGGCGCTACTTCGACGAGAACGAAATCCGTTCCATCCGGACGGCTGTCTCCCGGGATTTCATTCACTGGTCCCAGGAGGCCGATCTCCGCTATCCGCCCGGCACACCCGCCGAACATCTCTACACGAACGCCATTCAGCCATACATGCGGGCGCCTCATCTGCTGATCGGATTTCCGGCGCGGTACGATCCCGAAACCAGTCAGGTGGAGCCGGTCCTGATGACCAGCCGGGACGGCGTCCTGTTTCAGCGTTCTGCTGAAGCCGTCATTCCTCCCACGGCTCCTGAAGACCGCAGTCACAACCGCAGCAACTACATGGCCTGGGGGATGCTGCAGCTTCCGGATCGCCCGCACGAAATTTCCGTTTACGCGACAGAAAACTACTACGAACGCACGCCGGGACGACTGCGGCGTTTCGTCTACCGGGTGGACGGATTTGCAGCGCTTCGCTGCGGGGCGGACTCCGGATCGGTCCGCACGAAGTGGCTGAAGCACACCGGGCATGAACTGCTGCTGAATTATGTCGTTCGTGCCGGTGGATCGCTGCAGGTGGAAATCCTGGACTCCCAGGACCGCGTCATCGGCCGTTCCCGGCCGCTGACCGGCAGTGCCGTCGACCGGCCGGTGTCCTGGGACATCGATCCGCATCTGCGTCCGGGCACGGTGTCGCTGAAATTCACGTTGAAAAACGCCGACCTGTATTCTCTGCGCTTTCAGTAACTGCCGGACGACCGGTGGTTCGGAAGCGGGTCGCTGTTCGGGCCGGAAGACCGAACAGTGCAAAAAGGGTTCTCAGCATGGCGCACGGGCAACTGAAACTTCCTGTCCTGCAGAACTGGAGCTGTCATCACTGTGGAGGCTGCTGTCGCGAACATCTCATCGCGGTGACACCGGAAGAAAAACGCCGGATCGAAGGGCAGAAGTGGAGTCGGTCCGACGGCCTGTGCACGGAGGAGCCGATCGTTTCCGGGCCCGGCGATGGCCGGTACTATCTGGCCCATCAGGACGACGGAGCCTGTGTGTTTCTCGATGAACAGGGCCTGTGCCGCATCCATGCCCGCTTCGGAGAAGCGGCCAAGCCTCTGGCCTGCCGCCTGTATCCGTGGGCCTTTCATCCGCGGGGTTCACGGATCACGGCCAGCCTGCGTTTCAGCTGTCCGTCGGTGGTGCGCAATCTGGGACCTTCTGCGGAACAGCAGCGTGCCGATCTGCAGAAGCTGTGTTCCGAAGTCATCGCCGGCCGAAACACTGACATCGCTCCTCCTGCGGTTCACGGGACAGAAACTGTGGACTGGCCCGATTTCAATCGGTTTGTGGAAGCTCTGGACCGTTCGCTGCAGGATGACAGCGTGTGTTTCACCGTGCGTCTTCTGCGAACCCTGGAATGGCTGCGTGTCGTGGAACAGTCCGAGTTTTCGTCTGTGCGGCGGGACAGACTGGATGAGTTTCTGGAACTCATGCAGGAGCTGACCCGCCGGGCTCAGCCGGATAATGATCTTCCGGTTCTGCGTCCTTCCCGTCTGGCCCGCATTCTGTTCCGTCAGTTGGCCGGACAGCTCGCCCGTCATGACACTGCCGTCCTGGTCCGTGCCGGCTGGACGGCACGGCTGCAGCTTCTGAAGACGATTCTGCGGCTGAGTGCCGGAGCCGGAACGGTTCCCCGGTTTCCGGAACCGGCATCGGTTGTGGCCGTGTACGGCCGGCTGCCGGAGACCACTGTGACTTTTCGGCAGCTGGAAGCTCACGCAGGAGGGCGTTGTGAACAGATCGATGCCCTGTTCGAACGCTATTTCCGCGTGAAAATCCAGGGGCTTCATTTCTGCGGGGCGGCCTGCGCCGATCTGTCGCTGGTCGACGGGTTTCACACACTGGCGCTGATGTACCCGGTGGTCCTGTGGCTGGCTCGCTGGCGGGCGGCCTGCAGCGGCCGTTCGAAGCTGGAACCGGAAGACGTTCAGGCGGCTCTGGCGACGGCCGATCACAACTTTGCGTATTCTCCGGCGCTGGCGACGTCCGGGGCAAAGAATCGTGTGCGTCAGCTCGCTAAGATGGGCCAGATCTCTGCCCTGTGCGGGTGGTACAGTCTGTAGACCTGCCGACCAGAACCGCGTTGATGACTCGCCTGTCTTCCGAAACTGCTCTGTCGTACGCGGATGCCGTCGACTGGATCTACGAACGGATCAATTACGAACGGGTACCTCCGGTCCGTTCGTCCCCGCATTTTCAGCTCGAACGGGTGCGCCGGCAACTGGCGCTGATCGGCAGTCCACAGCAGCGCCTTCCCTGTATTCACATCGCCGGGACGAAGGGCAAGGGGTCCACGGCCGCCATGCTTGACGCGATCATCCGGGCAGCCGGCCTGACCTCAGGCCTGTTCACTTCGCCCCATCTGATCCGGTTCGAAGAACGCATGCAGGTCGGCGGACAGTGTCCGGATCCGGAGGAACTCACGGAACTTGTTGCGGAACTGCGGGAGCGTCTGGAGGCGGCGGATGAGGTGATTCGCCGCAGTCCGCCGACGTATTTCGAAGTGGCGACGCTGCTGGCCTGGATGTATTTCGATCGTCGCGGAGTCGACCTGGTCGTGCTGGAAACCGGTCTGGGCGGGCGTCTGGACTGCACGAATGTCTGTTCACCCGTCGTGACCGTCATTACGAACATCGGCCTGGATCACACGGCCGTTCTCGGCGACACGATCGAAAAGATCGCCGAAGAAAAACTCGGAATTCTCAAACCCGGCGTGCCGCTGATCACCGGAGTGACTCAGCCGGAAGTGATTGCTCTGAGTGATCATCGGGCCGGTGGACTTCAGGTTCCCGTGCAGCGTGTTGGGAGCGACATCCATCTGGACATTCAGAAGGAATCGCGCGGGGGCCAGACGATATCCGTCACGACGCCGTGGAGGCTTCATGAAAATCTGCACCTGCCGCTTGTGGGGGCTCACCAGGCTGAAAACGCGGCCCTGGCCGTCGCTGCTGCCGACACCGCCTGCCGGGAGTTTCCCTCGCTGACTCCCATGGCCATCCGTGGCGGCCTGGCGGCGACTGTCTGGCCGCTGCGTTTTGAAGCGGTCGAAGGTTCTCCGACCATCATTTTCGATGCCGCCCACAACCCGGACGCGGCGTCGGCACTCATCGCGACTCTGAACAACGGCTGCTGGCCGGAACGCCCCCGCGTGCTCGTGTTCGCAGCCAGCACCGACAAGGATGTCGCGGGGATGCTGCAGACTCTGCAGCCGCACTTCGATTTCCTTGTGCTGACCCGCTACGCCCACAGCCCTCGAAGCTGTTCGCCCGTTGAACTTCAGAAACTCGTTCCGGATTCTTCCGGCGTTCTGTCTGCTGATGCTCCCGATCATGCGATGATCCAGGCGCGTTCTCTGTCCGGCCCGCACGGACTTGTCGTGGTGACCGGTTCGGTGTTCCTTGCCGCTCAGTGCCGCACCCTGTAGGTCCGTGCGAGGAAACGCCTTCTGGGGTCCGGAAAACAGAAACGGGGGAACCGTTCCTTCCGGATCGATTCCCCCATCGAGTCGCCATCTGCTGCGAACCCGCAGCGATTACTCCGCAGTGTCGTCGGACGGTTCTTCCGTGCTGTCCGCGCCGGGAGTGGATTCCGCAGATTCATCGAGGCTGATGGACTCCGGCGGTCCTCCGGCATCTGTCGAGCCGTCGGGTTCGCCTGCGGATCCGGACGGCGGCCCGCCCAGACCCGGCGCGAAGCCTCCCAGCATCCCGCCGGCCATCGACTGGACCTGAGACAGGGCTTTGTCGAACTGCTCCTGCGTTTCGGCGGCTTCCAGCGGCGCCAGTATTCCGGAAACCATGCCGACGATCATCGGAACCTGAGCGGCCATTTCTTTGGAGGTTTCCGGCAGAGTCTTCAGCTGTTCTTTGGTATTGGCAACGTTCTGGTCCCAGTCCTTCTGCAGGTCTTCCGGCAGCCAGTGTCCATCCACCCGCACGAACTTCATTTCCCGTGGTTCGAGGGTTTCACCGGCTTCGGCCGGCGGAGTGATTTTCAGGGTCGCCGTATCGCCTTCTTCAGAAACAGTTTCCACGGTGGAATTCCGCAGCGAGGCCAGTGTTGCGCCGCCGGGTGCAAGACGTGCCAGAACATCCCCCTGTTTCAGAAGCTGAGACACAGGGCCGGCGAAAAACTTCTCGCCGTCGAAGGCTTTCAGATTGTCCAGTTTCGTGCTGTCCAGAATCGTTCCCAGAAAAGCCGTCACGGCCGGAACCGCTTCGGCCACCACATCGGCCTGTCCGGATTCCTTCACCACGCTGGAATTCACGATGAAATCCTTCTGTTTTTCCAGCAGAGCGTGAATCTTCGCCAGGAGTCCGTGGATCTGGTCCCAGACCATCGGGTTCATGGCGCCGGCAAACTGCTGAACGATGTCTGTCACGTCCTTCTGGTGTCCTTCAGGAAGAGCGTTCCACAGGACGGTTCCATCGCCGGCAGACAGGCCTTCGAGAATCGCTTTGACGGACGCTTCGGCCGAATCATCGACAGAAACCGATGGCTCCGGAGCTTCCGAAGCGGCCTGGTCCGCAGGAGTCTCTGTACCGGAAGTCCCTGTGCTCGGTTCATCTGAACAGCCGACTGTCAGCAGACAGGCCAGAGACAGCAGGCCGGGAAAGAAGAGTTTGTTCATGTTCCAGTTGCTCCATTCGGAAGGAAAACAGGTGTCTTCAGTCTGGTCGTTCGGATCGGGCTGACACCGGCCGAGATCGGATGGTCCGGTACGGACTGCTGCGGGAAGCTGTCCGTTTTCATGCCGGGATCGTAGCGATCTTCCGGAAGAACGAAATATCCTGTGAACAGGTTCACACAAATTATCAGGGATTGCAGAACAATCCGAAGGCCGTTCCGGCATTGACGCTGATGGTTCGGTTTGGTCACCTTCAGGCCGTTCAGAGGGATATTTCGATTCATCCAGGAACCAATCGGACACCAGCGATTTCCATGACGGCCGATGTCATTGATTCTGACGACGACTTCCAGGACCTGTGCGATGAAATCCGCCGGGCCGGGCTGGTGGGTTTCGACACGGAGTTCGTTTCAGACAGCACGTACCGTCCTGTTCTGGGACTGCTGCAGTTTTCCACCCGGGAACGTTCTGTCGCGGTCGATCCGCTGGCTGTTTCCGACCTGTCGCCCTGGTGGGAGGTGATGGCGGACGATTCCACGACCGTGATCGTTCACGGGGGACAGGCCGAGATCCGATTCTGTCTGCAGCAGTCCGGACGTTCGCCGAGACGGCTGTTCGATGTCCAGCTTGCGGAAGGATTTCGGGGACGCAGTTATCCTTTGTCGTATTCGGCGATTGTGCGCCGCGTACTCAATCGGCGGGTGGACGGGAAACAGACACGCACGGACTGGACACGGCGTCCGCTGTCACGGGATCAGCTTTCTTATGCTCTGGAAGACGTCGAACATCTGCTGCCCATCCATCGCACTCAGACCCGATGGCTCAGTCAGCGGAACCGTCTGGAATGGGCCGCTCTGGAAATCGAACAGATGATCCGCGACATCTGCGACGATCACGCGACGGCTCCCTGGGAACGTCTCCCCGGTCTGTATCGCCTCAGCCGCCGCGAACTGGCGGTCCTGCAGAAGCTGGCTCAGTGGAGGGAAGACGAGGCTGCGCAGCAGAATCGGCCGGTGCGTCGCGTGCTGCGGGATGATCTGCTGATCGATCTGGCCCGACGTCAGCCGACAACAGCCAGTCAGGCACTGGCCACCAGAGACCTGAATCGCCGGGAATACCGGCGTCATATCGATCGCATCGTCCAGGTGATCCGTGAAGCCGGTCAGATTCCGGATGAAGAACTGCCCCGGCGACCGCCCAGCCGCCGTGAGGATGCATCGTCGGACGAACAGATCGTTGCCCGTCTTCTGGGGCTGGCCCTGTCCAGCCGCTGCGCAGAACTGGACATCGCCTGGACGCTCGTCGCCAGCAATCGCGATCTGCTCGAACTGGTGCGCTGGCACCGCGGCGGGCAGTCTCGAGACCACTCCCCCCGACTGCTGAACGGGTGGCGTCACGAACTGTTCGGTGAACTGATCGGCGACGTTCTGGATGGCCGGGTGTCTTTTCGAGTGGCACCTCAGGGGGGGCCGTCTCCGGTGCTGTTCGAACGCACGGACGATCGACCGGCGTCCTGAATCGCATGTCCGGACCCGCGAATCGCTTGCATTGACCGGTCCGACCGGATGCAATTGGCAGATCGGAAGTGTTTTTGAGTGTATGTTTTCGGAGTCGAACTGATGTCCTGCTGCCGTGTGTGTTTCGTGCTGTCCCTGATGGTGCTGTCTTCAGCCGTCCTGCAGGCCGACGACATCGTGGACATCGGGCTGCAGCTTCCCTACACGACCCGGCTGGTTGCAGACGGCCTGAACAACCCGTCCTGCGTGACATTCCGGCCGGACGGAACACTGACAGTGTGCGATTCCGGGAACGGCCGGGTGGTTCTCATTGATGACAACGGGACGGTCTCCGATTACATCACTGGTTTTCCCACGGAATACTGGAAAACGGATGCTCAGACGGGCACGCAGCGCTTCCGACTGGGACCGTTGTCTGCTGTCTGGATCGACAACGACACGCTGGCGGTCACCAATGCCGGTCTGGCCGACGGCCAGGAGACCATTCTGTTCTTCAGCGGACCGGGGACAGCCGATTCCGGACGGGCGACGAACAGCGTGGGACCCACGTCGGACGATCCCAGGGACAAGGGGGAAGGCAACCTGACGGGCCTGAGTCTGTCGGAGGACGGTTCGACTCTGTTCGCCGCCGGTCAGGGGTCGGATGCGGGAACCTGGGTGCTTTCGGCCGATGTGCAAAAACGTCGGCTGTCTCCTGTTTTTTCTGCGGACCGCGCGGGAATCACCGTGAATTCGCCGATGGCCACGCTTCCGGAAGGCGACAGTCTGCTGGTGCTTTATTCGGGAGCCGGCGGTCAGGACGACGGTCTCATTGTTCGCTGGAACGTGGCAACGAAACAGGTGATGGCGCAGTGGACGCTTCCGGGACTGACGGACCCGATGGGTTTCGCCAGAATGCCGGGACAGGACATTTACGTTGTTGTTGACAACAACTGGGCTCTGACAGAAGTCAAAGACGGCCGGATCGCCCTGGTTCAGCTCCCGGCAGACGGCGGGGAAGCTCAGGTGATGGTCGTGGCGGATCGGCTGAAGGGGCCGGTGTCCTGTGCATTTTCTCCAGACAATGAACTGTTCATTGCTCAACTGGGCCCGATGTTCGATTCCGGTCAGGGACAGATCCTGAAAATTTCCGAATGACGGCGGCCGGTGTCGGCCGACCGCAGCGGTCGGGGACGGATGTTCGTGACAGCTGCGGCGGTTCGACAGCCGATCGTCTGAAAAGACAGCAGCAGGTCCGGACCGGCCGCAGGATGGTGCCGCTGGCATGACGTTCCTCAATCTGAGCCTCATCGCCGGAATCAGCCTGGCTGCGTTGCCGATTGTCCTGCATCTGATGATGCGGGCTCGTCCGAAACCTCTGGAGTTCCCGGCTTTGCGGCTGCTTCAGCAGCGGCACGCCGCCAGCACCCGCCGTCTGAGGCTGCGGCATCTTCTCCTGTTGCTGCTGCGCATGATTCTGGTGGCTGTGGCCGCCCTGGCTCTGGCCCGGCCGTCGCTGCCGCCGGCTCGTTATGGGCTGCTGTGGTACGAATGGCTGTCGGCAGTCGGGATCGCCGCCGTTACGGTGGCCGTTTACGTGGTCATCCGGCGTCGATGGCGGCACAGTCAGAAGCCGGCCTGGCAGGTGCGTGCCGACACGGCACGTCTGAAGGCCATTCTGCTGCTGTCGGGACTTGCAGCGGCTGCGGCTGCTGTCGGGCTGCCATGGGGCCTGCGTGTCCGCGCGGAAATCCGTTCGCCCGGAACTGTGATGGCCGAAAACGTGCCGGTGGCTGCGGTGTTCGTATTCGATACGAGTGCCAGCATGACATACCGTCACAGCGGACGGACGCGGCTCGAAGACGCCTGCCAGATCGCGGTCGACCATCTTCAGGTGCTTCCTCCTGGCAGCCGGGTCGCCGTGACCGGCAGCCGCTACGACAGCAGTGTGGTGTTTCAGGCGGATCTGGCAGGCACCCGTTCGCGGATCGCATCCCTGGAATCCACATCCCGAACGGCCACGCTCAATCAGATGGTGCGTCTGGCCATTGCGGCCCAGGTGAATGACCGCAGACGGATCCTCGCAGAAGCCGGCCAGGCCGATGGTGCGGACCGGTATGTGCGTGAGATCTGCGTGTTCACCGATCGGGCAGCCAGCGCCTGGCACTTTCCGGACGACCGGGGCCTGCACGATCTGCTTCTGGAACACGACTGGATCCGTCTGTACATCGTGGATGTCAGTGTGTCGGATCCGGTCAACACGGCTTTGACGGGGCTGAAGCTTTCGGAGTCGTCCGTGGTGCGGGGGCAGCCGCTGGAACTGACGGTGGATGTGTCTTCTGTCGGTGCGTCGGAACACAGACCGATTGTGGAAGTGATCTTTGTTTCTGAAGACGGGCAGGAACGCCGATCGACCGCACCGCTTCCGGTGGACACAGCTCACGGTGCGGCCACGGCGCGCTTTCTGATTCCGCCGGGCCCTGGCCGGTCCGTTCGTCAGGGCCTGGTGCGGCTGTCCACGGAGGATCCGCTGCCGGCCGACGATGTTCGCTGGTTCACTCTCGGTGTCCGGCCCAGACCGCGCATTCTGCTTGTGGCCGACAGCCGCAGTGATGCCCGTTTTCTGTACTATCTGCTCCAGCCGCAGGACGCGTCCGGCAGCTTCGAACAGATCTACGAATGCACGGTCACAACAACGACGAATTTCGGCCGTCATCTCCTCAGCAGCTACGACGTGGTCTGTCTGGTCGGCTGCCGGCGGCCTCCCGATTCGCTGTGGACCCGGCTGCGAAGCTGGGTCGAAGACGGTGGCGCTCTGCTGACCTTTACCGGAGGGCGACAGCGGCTGGATGTCGATGGCGGCTGGAGCAGCGTCGACTGCCAGAAGGTTCTTCCAGGAGTGCTGCTGCGGCCGGTGAATCTGTCTCCGCCGGCCCATTTCGTTTTCGGGACGTCGCACCCGATCACGGAAGCTTTTCGGCACGACGACCAGGCACGCACCGACCTGATGGTCACGCCCGTCTACCGCTGCTGGCTGATCGAACCGGCGGACGACGCGCGGATCGTGATGTCCTTCAGCGACGAACGGCACCTGCCGGCACTCGTAGAGCGTCCTGTCGGCAGCGGACGGTCTCTGATGCTCGCCACAGCCTGCTACAATGCTCCGGGGCGCCGCCCGTGGAACGAACTGCCGGCCGCCTGGTCGTTCCTCATGCTGACCGACCAGATGATTCGTTATCTGACCGGTGCCGCCGATCAGCGCTACAACTTCGTGACGGGGGAGCCGGTGGAGATTCAGGTGACGGCCGGGCAGCCGTTTGCGGAGTATCGGATTCTGCGTCCCGGGCTGCGTCAGGAACGGCGGGCCCTGGCCGCCGGACAGCGGACCATTGCGATCGATGATGCCGATGAACCCGGTCACTACCGGATTCTGTCTCACCCGGATACCACCGTGTTCGAAAGCGGATTTGCTGTGAATCTTCCGGATGAGGAAGCGGACCTGACGGCCCTGACGACCGATCAGCTCACCGGTGTTCTGGGAAAGGAACGGTTTCAGATCGTTCGTGGCCTGGGAGAACTGCAGGCAGCGGCGGATCGCGGTCGGCTGGGGGTCGAAGTCTTTCCCGTTCTGCTGGGACTTCTTCTGCTGCTGTTCTGCAGTGAGTATCTCATGTCCGCATTCTTTTACGATCCGCAGCCGGTTTCCGCCGATCAGTCTGTGGCTTTGCCGCAGCCGGTTTCGGCCGATACGCTTCAGGCAGGCTGACCGGGACGTTCGACCGCCCGCGACGTGGTCGGAAGACACCGCACACCGAACGGGCTCCCATTTTCTTCACGGCCGGGCAATTCGATGAGCACGGGAACCCGACAGGACAGCCGCCGGGAACGGAAGTTCGGTACGTTCGGCGGCGTGTTCACACCGTGTACGCTGACGATTCTCGGCGTGATCATGTTCCTGAGGTTCGGTGACGTGGTCGGTCAGGCCGGCGTCCTGGCTGCTGTCCTCATCGTACTCAGCGCGAAACTCATCACGACGCTCACGAGTCTGTCTTTGTCCGCCATTGTGACCAGCACGCAGGTGCAGGGTGGCGGCGCCTACTATCTGATCAGCCGTACTCTGGGCGTGGAATTCGGCGGGGCGATCGGGATTCTGTTTTTCCTGGCCCAGGCCGTCTCGGTGGCCATGTATGTCATCGGCTTCACGGAAGCTCTGACCGGCACGGTGCCGGCGCTGCGGGATCATGGAACGGAAACGGCGGCACTGGTCAATCTGCTGGTGTTTCTGTGTGTGTACACGGGGGCCGGCTGGACCATTCGGCTGCAGTACGTCATTCTGGCCGTTCTGATGGCGTCCCTGGCATCGTTCTACTTCGGTGCCGTTGCAGATTTTTCACCGCAGATTCTGAAACAGAACCTGCGTCCTGCGTTCGATGCCGGAGAATCCGTGTGGACCGTGTTCGCGCTCTTCTTCCCCGCGGTGACCGGCATCATGGCGGGGGCCAATATGTCGGGCGATCTGGCGAACCCGGCCCGGTCGATTCCCCGCGGCACGCTGGCGGCCATCGCCTTCACCGGACTGATCTATGTGTCCCTGGCCGTTCTTCTGGGCGGCTGCCGCAGCAGCGGAGAACTGACTTCCGGCAGCCTGGTACTCCGCGACATCGCGGCCTGGCCCGGACTGATCACGGCCGGCGTGTTTGCGGCGACGCTGTCATCTGCTCTGGGTTCCATGATGGGAGCCCCTCGAATCCTGCAGGCCCTGGCACGGGATGAGATCTTTCCCTCGCTGCGGTTCTTCGGAGCCGGGGGGGACGGGTCCGGCGAGCCGCGTCGGGCGGCGGTGCTCACATTCATGATCGCTCAACTGGGGATTCTGGCCGGCGATCTGAACACGATCGCCCCGGTCATCACGATGTTCTTCATGATCACCTACGGCCTGCTCAATCTCGCCACGTTCTACGAAGCGGTGACGGGCAATCCGAGTTATCGGCCGGCTTTCCGTTACTGCCACTGGTCGGTGTCCCTGGCCGGAGCCGTCTTCTGTGTGGTGGTCATGTTTCTGATCAGCTGGTTCTGGGCCACCGTGTCCCTTCTGGTGATCGCCGGTGTGCACCGGTCCATTCGTGTTCGGGAAATCCGCGCCCGCTGGGGCGATATCAACAGCGGAATCGCCCTGGAACGTCTGCGGCGCAGTCTGCTGCGGCTCGAACAGCAGTCATGGCATCCCAGAAACTGGCGTCCTTTCATACTGGCACTCAGTCGGTCGGAATGGACACGTCCGCAACTGGCTGTGTACGGACACTGGCTGACGGCCGGCCACGGAATTCTCACACTCGCCCATGTGGTCACAGGCGATCCGGCTGAGCATGCCGAACGTCAGTCCGCCTACGAAAAAACTCTGCGGCAGTACATTCGCCGCCGGAATCTCCAGGCCTTCCCGGCTGTGGTTGTCTCGGAAAACGTGGACGCCGGCCTGACATCGCTCATTCAGTGCCATGGCATTGGTGGTCTGCGGCCGAACACAGTGATGCTGAACTGGCCCCGGGGTGGCGGTGATGAGGACATCGCTGCATTCGGAAGGGACCTGCGACTGCTGTCCCGGTTCGGACGGAGCATTGTGTGCCTGCGGCGGACGGACGCCGGCTCGAAAAGCGAACAGACCGATACCTGGTCGGTGCCTGACGGGTCCATCGATGTCTGGTGGCGCGGCCAGGTCAACGGGCAGCTCATGCTGCTGCTGGCCCACCTTCTGCGTCGGAATCCCGGCTGGCGTCACCATCCGCTTCGGCTGATGCGGGTCGTACCGAATCAGGAAGCTCTGGCTGAAGTCCGTCAGCATCTGACGGCACTGGCGTCTTCGTCGCGGATCGATGCGGAACCAGTGGCTGTCTGCGGAGAAGACGTGGCCCGCACGATTCAGACCGCATCGGTGTCGGCTGCTGTCGTGATCATCGGATTCCAGCCGCCGGAAGAGGGCACGGAACTCGATTTCTACAGGAGCGTGGAACGTCTGACCGGTCGCCTGCCGGACGTGCTCATCGTGCACAGCAGTGGCGAAATCAAACTGGAACCCTGACAGGCGATTCCGCCGGCCGGCTGCTGCCGCGACAGGCGGCAGCGAAACGGGTCGGATCACCGGGCCGGTTCTGCCGGCTGGACGGGTGTTGCCGCCTTTGATCGATGCGAAAACGTCATCCCGGGGCCGGTTCCGGATTCCCGTTGTGCGGATCGGTGTCGGCGTGCCAGGTTTCGATGCCGTCTGTGCCAGGCCCCGATCCTGTGGGTGTCCGAAAACAGGCGGCAGTCTGAAAGTCGTCAGATGATGCTCCGCTGCGAACCTGTTGTCCCGGAATCTCCTCATGATGCCATCTGGCAGGACTGGCGGAATCTGATGCCGCGCTGCGGGGAGCGGCATCAGCTTTTCGCCCCGGACTGGGTGCGCATCTGGTCGGAGACCTGGGGGGCAACGGGCCACTGGTCCGGACATCTGGTTCTGCTGGCGGTTCGTGACGAACAGAGCCGCCTTGTCGGCATTTTACCACTGGCACGACCGCGGACCGGTCCGTTGCGCGTGTATGCCACCGGCGGTCATGACGTCCCCCATCGGGGAATCGTCTGCGAAGAATGGATGGACAGGGATGTCGGAGCGGCAATCGGAGACTTTCTGGCCGATCAGTCGTGGCCTTTGGTGCAGCTTGGTCCGTTGCGACTGGATTCTTTTCCTGATCAGGCCATGCTCAGACGGCTGAGAGAGCGTTCAATGGTGCTGCAGCCGACGGCCTGGTACGACCAGATTTCCCTGCATGCGCCGGACGACTGGGATACGTATGTTCGGTCCGTCATCAGCAACAGTCTGATTCGCGACGTCCGACGCAAGGAAAGACGGATGCGATCTGACGGGATGGTCAGTATCCGTCACTACCGGCAGCCGACGGCAGAAGAGACAGAGACGCTTTTTCGGGATCTGGCTGCCATTGAATCGTCCTCCTGGATGGCCACTCACCCGGATGCCGTTCCCCGCTTCAGCAATCCGGACCTGTGTCGATTCTGGAGAGAACTGACGCTCCGGTATCTGTCGCCATACGATCGCATCGACTGCTGGGTGATGACGTTCGACGGGACACCGGTCAGCTTCTGTTTCACGATCTGCGACGGCACGACCCGCTTCGTCATCGCCAACAACTACAGCCGCTCAGTGCGGCGGTACAGCACCGGGTCCATTCTGTACTGGCAGATGATGCGCGAAGGGATCGAGCGGGGCCTGCGGTGTTTTGAGTTCGGTGACGGACATCTGCACTATAAACAGCGCTGGGGGGCCTGCGTGGACGGATGTCGGCAGACATTCACCGTCTCCCCCAGTCGTCTGCTGGCCGGGGCCGCCCGTATGACGCGGCAACTGACGTCTCTGTTTTCTGTGCGTGTTCCCGTCTGACCGATCCGTTTCTTTTGGGGACCATTTTCACACCCGGATCCGGCGGATCCGGCAGCAGCCAGGTCCGACACTCGTGTTCGTACGGGCAGCCGCTCAGGAATGCCCTGCCTGTCCGGCCGCGTCGGCCACGGCTCGAGCAGCGGCCGCTCGCCGGGTGATTTCCGGCCAGTCACGCGCCCGGACGACGTCAGGCGGTGCCAGCCAGGACCCGCCAACGGCAAAGACCCCAGGATGTATCAGCCAGTCGCGGAGGCTGTTCGGGCCGATGCCTCCCAGCGGCATGAAACGAATGCCGAGATGTGCGTAGGGGGCCTGCAGGCTACGCAGCAGCGTTCGTCCGCCGGCTGCTTCTGCCGGAAAGAGTTTCAGTTCCCGGCAGCCCAGCCGAACGGCCGCTTCGATGTCTGTCGGCGTCATGATGCCCGGAGCGAATGGGAGGCCCCGCTGCTGTGCCCGACGGACCACATCCGGGTTCAGCCCTGGCGACACGGCGAACACCGCACCGGCTGCCAGAACCGCATCGACCTGATCGGGTTCCAAAACCGTACCGGCACCAATCAGCATCTCCGGGACGCCCGAACGGATGCGTTCGATCGCCTGCAGGGCAGAACCGGTCCGCAGCGTCAGTTCCATGGCAGACACCCCTCCGGACAGCAGTGCTTCGGCCAGAACAACGGCATCGTCGGCGCGTTCCACGGTCAGCACGGCCACGATCCGTCCGCTTTCCAGTCGTGTCAGAAGGTCTGCAGGAAACTGAGAATCCACAAAATCGTCTCTGCAGGAATGTCAGGGAGAAGAAATCGGGATGGAGGACCATCCGGCAGGCGGTACGATAACAGCCGACTGACCCGTCATCTATTGCCCGGCTGCCGGTGTTCGATTTTCTTCGCAGTGGCCGGGCAACGTGCGTTTCCCGCCTCAGGAGTGATCTATGTCTGAAGAACCGACCCGACGCGCTGTGTTACTGGCTGCCGCCTCGGCAGCGCTTCCAGGTTCTGCCGCGTGCCGGGCAGATACGTCTCAAGAGACACCGCCTGCCCCCGGGCGACTGCAGCAAAGCGTATCACGGTGGTGTTTCGGTGCACTTTCTCTGGATGAACTGGCGGCTGGAGCTGCCAGGCTCGGCCTGGTCGGACTCGATCTGCTGACACCGGATCAGTTTCCGGTTCTCAAAAAGTACGGGCTGGTCTGTACGATGACGAAAACGCATGCTCTGGAAACCGGACTGAACGACCCGTCCAGTCATGATTCCTGTCTGAACGTCATTCATGATGCGATTCAGGCCACAGCAGCCGCCGGATTTCGAAACGTGATCTGCTTTTCGGGCAACCGCCGCGGAATGGACGATCGCACGGGGATGGACAACTGCGTGCAGGCACTGCGGCAAATCGTTCCGGTGGCTGAAGAGGCGAACGTGATTCTGCATATGGAGCTGCTCAACAGCCGAATCGACCATCCGGACTACATGTGCGACCGCAGTGAATGGGGCATCGAGCTGGTCCGTCGCGTGGCATCGGATCATTTTCGACTTCTGTACGACATCTATCACATGCAGATCATGGAAGGGGACATCATCCGGACCATTCAGCGACATCATGAGTATTTCGGACACTACCACACCGGAGGCAACCCGGGACGCCACGAGCTCGATGCCAGTCAGGAACTCAATTACACGGCGATCTGTCAGGCCATCGCCGATACCGGGTACACCGGATATCTGGCGCACGAATTTCTGCCGATCCACGATCCCCTGACCAGTCTGCGGGAAGCAGTCTCCACATGCAGCGTATGAAGAATGTCACCAGGGGGAGACGCGGCGCCGGGTCGGCGGAACTCCAGGGGTGATCGACGGAAGAATCCGGCCAGCAGGCCGTGACCGGTTAGCAGACTGTGAGACGAAAGGAAACGGATTTCAGCACTCGGCGGGAGATTCGGCCAAATCCTCTGAGGAGCGTCCGGTTGGACATATCTGAAGCCGGATGCGCTTCGTACAATTCCACTGTCGATGGTGGCCGGTGGTTTGTGTGTGTGTGTGATCTGTTGTGTCCGTGAGAAGCGTTGCATGAGTATTCAGCTTGCCCGCCCGGATGTGGCCGACATGGTTCTGCGAACGTATGAACGGCCCATTCATCCGGAACTTTTCGAATCGCAGCGCGACTGTTCGTTTTCCGTCGGCGGGCATCAGGCAACGGTCCGTCTGGGCATGCGGGGGCACAGTCTCGCGTTTCGAACCGCAGAATCGACTCTGACAGAAGTCGCGACGGCTCGTCAGGTCAGTCTTCCGGAACGGCTGCTGCTCGTGCAGCGGCGGCTGATCGGTTATCGCACGCACATGTTCGACCTGCCGGGAGTCCGGTACCACTGCAGCTATCAGCTCGAACATGTCCCGCTGGACATCTATCTGCAGATCCATCGCGAACTGGAATGCGATGCCCGGTCGGCCACCCTGTCACTGATCGTGCCGGGACCGGGCCGGCACAGTCCCGGATGGATCAGTCTGCTCAAGTGCGACATCCTTCCGGAAGGTCTCGTGGTTCACGCCTTCCACACGTTTCCGGAAAATGCGGCGATTCTCAGAACGCAGACGCTGTTCGAACTGTTGTAGACTGCCGGTTGACCGAACCGCTTCGTCCTGCGGGACACTTCGTCCATGCTCCGACTGAAAAATCCTCATGCCGTCCTGGCGGCTCTGCAGAAGAGGCCTCGCGCTGTCCGGTCCGTGGAGATGCGACAAGGCAAAGCCGGAACGGCCTGGCAGCAGGTGCGTGAACTGGCAGAAGATGTGGGCGTTGCGGTGTCGGTGGTCAGCCGATCTTCCGGGCGGCGGTCGGGTCCCACGGAGCGGGCCGGCGGGAACAGTGCCCTGGTGGAACCGCCGTCTCCGGTTCCGCTTCGCAGCCTGCTGTCCGGTGCCGACGATTCAGGAGGACTCTGGCTGGGCCTGGACCGTATCCAGGATCCCCAGAACCTGGGGGCTCTGTTCCGTCTGGCGGGTTTCTTCGGTGTCCGCGGCATTCTCATGACGCGTGAACACAGTGCCCCGGTCAGCAGCACGGTCTGTGATGTGGCTGCCGGCGGCGTCGAATACACGCCCTGGTCGCTGGCCGGAAATCTCGCGCAGGCTTTCCGCACTGTTCAGGATGCCGGCATCTGGATTCTGGGGACGAGCGAACATGCATCGGACGATATCCGTGATGTACCGATCGATCGCCCGTGGATGCTGGTTCTGGGGAGTGAAGGCAGCGGGCTGCGGCGGCTGACGCAGGAACGCTGTGACCAGGTGTGTGCCTTTCCCTCGCAGGGGCCCATCGGTTCCCTGAATGTGGCCACGGCCGCCGCGGTCTGCCTGACCGTTCTGACATCCGGTCAGGCCGTGTCGGGTCGTTCCTGATGGTTCCGTTTCATCGCCGCGGCCGGATGTCCGGATCGTTTTTCGGGGGGCGGGGCGGCGACCGGCTGTGGTACCCGTACGGCCCGTTCCGGGGACATCAGGTGTTCTGATCCCGCCACATCTGCAGACGGTCGACAAGCTGCTCCGGTCGAGCGGTGCCGGTGGTAGCAAGCTGCTGAACGGTGATCGACGCGACGAGATTCCCGATGAGCGCTGCTTCCGGACAGGTGGCCCCTGCACACAGGGCCAGTACGCATCCGGCGGTGGCACTGTCGCCGGCCCCGGTGGTGTCGGTTTCTCCGCTGACGCGCACTCCGGGAACGGCCGTCCAATCCGGGTCCGTCACATACATTCCGGCAGCTCCCCGGGTGACGAACACCGGCGCCTGCGTCTGCCGGCGGAGAGACCGGGCTGCGGCTTCCACGGCGGCCACGTCGACTGAATCTCCAGGCCGTGGATCATCGTTGCCCACCGCTTCGAACTCATTCGGTTTGATGATCACATTGCGATACTGGCGAATTCGGCGGCGGCTGTCTGCCCAGAAAATCACGTTGGGGTGTTCGACCGCCAGTTCTGCCAGACGGTTGCGGACGGCAGTCGTAACGGCTCCGCATTCTGGCGATTCCACCTGATCCATCACGACCACGGCATCCGCATCGCCGGCCAGCCGGCTGAGCGATTCCTGGATGTGCCTCTGAATGTCTTCCGGTGTGGGCTGCCGGTTCTTCGTGTCGATCCGGGAATGTTCACCGGCCAGGCCGGGCTGCGTCCGGTCGCGCGGTTTCAGGTACGTGGGAGTGAAGCGTTCCGGGCACAGATGGAAGTGTTCATCGGAACATCCCAGTCGATTCAGACCGCGTCGCAGCTCCCAGCCTTCTCCGTCTTCTCCGGAAAATCCGACAGCATGCAGACGGCCGGTTCCCAGAGAGGCGAGGTTCGCCACGACCGTACCGGCCGCGCCCGGCGTGCTGCGGACCGACACGACCTGATGTGCCGGCAGGCCGGTTTCCACACTGATTTCTTCCAGAGCCGGGTCGATGTCGAAGTATCTGTCGAGAAAAAAGTCTCCGACAACCACGATGCGGGCAGCGGCGAACCGTTCTGTCAGTTCGGCCAGACGATCCGGCGTCATCATGACACTCACGTGCAGCGTTCTCCCAGCTCATGCACCAGATTCAGCAGCAGAGCGCGGTTATCGGCCTGCAGATAGCGCATGGTGCCTCCCATGCGGCTGAACGACTTGTTGTATCGAAGATAGTAGGCCGGATCCTCTTCCGGAGGTTCTCCCCGGCTCCAGTCCCAGTTCGATTCGGCCAGATCGCTCACCAGAATGAAATGGCCGTCGATGTGCCGTCCCTGCTGAATGGCCAGGTTCTGGGCCATCGACAGAGATTTTTCGAATATCATCGGACTCATCACGGCCGACCCGATCGACAGATACACGCCCCCATCGATCTGCCGGATGCTTTCTGCGTAGGTGAGGAAATCTCGCTGAGCGGCCCGGCCCAGAGCGGCACAGTGGTTCATGGGGTGGTTGTAGATGATGTCGTGGCCGATCATGGGATGTGCCGTAAAAGGCACGTTCTCCCGAAATGCTCCGGCCTGAATGCTGTACTGCTTCCAGGGATGCGGAACCTCCAGTCGTCCGGGAGTCAGCTCGAATGCCTGAACAATACCCAGCAGATCCGCGGCGGCTGCCGCCTGCCACGGATCCGATCCGGCCTGATCACGGATCGTCTGTTCCAGATCTTCCGGTGACGGAATCTGCAGGCCTTCCCCGTCGATCAGTGAACCGACGGATTCCCCGTAACCCCGGCCCTCAAAAGCTCCCACGTTCAGTGCCAGATTGATGTAGAACCCGGTTTCCGTCCAGTTGCCGAATTTTCCTTCGTTCACCATGGGGCCCACATGTTCACAACTGCGGCCCTGCCAGGCGAACTCCCAGTCGTGAATGACACCGGCTCCGTTGGTGGCCAGGTGAGTCAGCCAGCCGCGTTCCACGAGTCTCAGAAACACCGGTCCCAGTCCGTTCTTGATCGCGTGGGCGCCGAAGGCGGCCACAACCGGTCGGTCCTCAGCCCGCGCTGTCCGGATGCGCTGCACCGTTTCTGCAACGACCCGTTGAGCGGATTCGGGCAGTTTCGGGGCATCCGCGTTCGGAGACACGTGATCCTTTTCGATGAACTTTTTGTTTTCCCGCGTGCTCAGCGGGTTCATGCGGACCTGAAAACGGTCGAGCTGAGGGTAAGGCATGGTGCCACTTTCATTCCACGTTCCACAGCCAGTCGATGACAGCCGCAGCATCCTGGTAATCCGGTATCACGGCATGGGCGCCGGCTGCAATGAGCCGATCCCGTTTCCATTGATCCGGTCTGCCGCTGCGTTCTGTTTCGTCGCTGGCCACGGCAATGGCCGTCCCACCGGCATCCCGGACGTTCTGGATTTCGACATACCCGTCTCCGAATCCCAGCAGCTTTTCTCCGGGAACGCGATTGTCGGTCAGAATGCGTTCGATGACCTGCGCTTTGGAAAAGGAACGGTAATCGTCCTGAGCCCCGTACACGTGCGGACCGAAGTATGAGTCGAGCTGCAGCAGGGACACTTCCTCACGGACATAGTGTTCATCCGTGCCGCTGGCCAGGTAGAGCTGAACGCCCCGTTCTTTGAGCAGATCCAGCAGAGCGAAACTGCCGGGGACCACATATTCTGCTGGCGCTGCTGCTCCACTGCGGAGATTTTCCCGTCGGGATTCGATCTGACGCATCAGCCGCTGGTGATAGTCTTCTTTGTACTCCTGCGGTTCCCGGGGCGTTCCGCCCCGGCGGGACACCTCTTCTGCCAGACGAATCATCTGGTAGATCGTCTGTTTACCGGTCAGCTCCATGACGAACTCGGAACAGTACTCAGTGAGCTGATCGGCTGTTTCGTCCGTGCCGGTTTCCTGAAGATACTCCACCATCATGGGAACCATGACATGGACCCAGCCTTCCCGAACGAGACTCAGTGTGCCGTCGAAGTCGAACAGAACGTGTTCGGGAAGCACGCGGGGAGCGAAACCGTCCACCACTTCGATTGTCGTGCCCGAACGGAACTGTGTCGGCACGTCGGCCGAATGGACCTGGCGAAAATCGTGTTCAATCTGCTCAGACATGAATGTCAATAAACCTGAATGATGGAAGGTGAGGATGCCGGGGAGAGCCTTCTGTCCGTTCCGGCGCTCAGAACACCATGGGAAGACGACCACGCGGTGAGATGACGCTGCGGCGGCTTGTTCGCACAGACAGATACGGTAACTTCGGTCGAAGCGGCCGCGTCCGGTCACGCCGTGAAGAAGCGGCGAATTCCTGTGAATCGGACGGATTTTACCGCGTCAGGCACGTTCTGCTCCCGGCTGATCGGGAGTGACCACGAAGGATGCTGCTGTGCGGCACTGAGACTCCGGCTGTGTGACCGTGTCCAGTACCCGATAGTCGGACTGCCAGCAGTCCGGTGTGACCGTGCAGCAGACGTAGCCCCGCCGGTTGCTGAAAAACTTCACGAAGGGATTGTCTCGCAGCACCCCGGGTGTGTCGGAGCGGATGTCCGACCCGTTTCCTCCGGAGGAAATGGAGGTGCCGACGAATTCCGTGGCCACTACGGGACTGCGGTCGGAATCGAAGTCGATTTTCAGATCGTTCACCCAGTGATTGTGGATGTCACCGGTGAGCACGACCGGGCCGGAAATCCGTGCTTCCTGAAGAAATCTGAGCAGGCGTCTGCGGGCGATGTCATAACCGGCCCACTGGTCATAGCTCCAGATCACGCCGTCTCCGGGATCCCGATCCACCCGCGCCATCATCACCTGCTGGGCCAGAATGTTCCACACGGCAGGAGACTTCTGCAGGGTGGAACGGAGCCACGATTCCTGACGCTCTCCCAGCATGGTGGCCTGTGGGTCGGACACATCTGCGCAGGGTTTCACCCGCCGGTCGCCACAGGGCTGATCACTGCGAAACTGTCGCGTATCGAGCACGTCGAATTCCGCCAGCGTTCCAAAGGGCACGCTGCGATAGATCCGGGCATGCGGTCCCCGTGGCACAGCCGTCCGACGGACCGGCATGTGTTCATACCATGCCTGATAGGCGGCCGCCCGACGCTTCAGGAACTGTTCCGGATCCACGTCCGGTTCTTCCGAAATTTCGCCGGCGTAGTTATTGTCGAATTCGTGATCGTCCCAGGTGATCAGCCACGGACACATCGCATGAGCGGCCTGCAGGTCGGGATCCGTCCGGTACAGGGCGTGCCGGTTTCGGTAGTCATCGAGCGAAATGATTTCGTCGCTGTTGTGACGTCGCACCCGGTCACCCGAAGCGGCCCCTTCGTAGATGTAGTCTCCCAGGTGGATCACGAGATCCGGACTGTCCTCCCGCATGTGACGCCAGGCGTGGTAATAGCCATGTTCGTAGTGCTGGCAGGATGCGAAACAGAACCGCAGACGCTCCATCTGAACATGACGTTCCGGAGTCGTTCGCAGGCGCCCGACGGGACTGACAGCGTCACCGGCATGAAACCGATAGAAGTACCAGCGGTCCGGCTGCAGTCCGCGCACCTCGACATGAACAGAATGGGCCAGTCGGGCGTCGGCAGTTTCCGACCCGCTGCAGACAATGTGCTGCATGCTGTCGTCTTCGGCGACTTCCCAGCCGACACGAATGTTCTCCGGCGGCAGTCCGCCGCCGTTCAGTGGATCGGGAGCCAGACGTGTCCAGAGTACCGCTCCGTCGGCAGACGGGTCGCCCGATGCCACTCCCAGGCGGAAAGGGTCGTCTGCAAAACTGCGTCGCGTGTGGACGGCAGCCCGGGAGCCGCGGTTCGTCAGAGACAGGATGGAAAACGCCAGTGCAGAACGCAGCACATCGCGCCGCGATGCCTGTTCCATATATCGAAGCACATAGTCGATATTCATTTCGCGGTTCATTCCTCATCAGACCCGACGAGCCGGCCGGTGCCGCCGGACACCGGTCGGGGCACAGCGTGCGTCAGTTGGTTCGATAATCGCGATGGCACGCCTGGCAGGCTGCCGCTGCCGCTGAAAGATGCACCTGATAGGTGTCGAAGTCTCCGGTGTCCGCCGCTGTCCGCATGCCGTCGCATGCTGTGCGCAGTTTCGTTGCATGGCCCAGAAAATCCGGGTCATCAGCATACCCATATGATTCTGTGGACAGAAGGGCCATGAGGCCGCTGAGCAGCCAGGTTTCGTGATGGATCTGTTCTCTGGAGCGTCCGATCGATTCCCTGGAAACGTCGGTGCGGAGACGCTGTTCGGCCGTTTCCATCCGCTGCATCAGCAGTCGCATGTCCGCCACATCAGCCGGATCGGCATCCTGCGGATCCGGCAGTCCGGCCGGACGGGACCGATTCAGAATGTCGGCCATGTCTTCGAACAGACGCAGCAGACGACGCTGATCCTTCGCACCGCGCTGCAGGGGTGTTTCGTTCATTCCGGCAGCCAGATCCCGCAGCCACAATGCATCGTCCTTCCAGGAAATGTCTCCCTCATGATTGGCAGCCATGACCGCCAGAGCGGCTCCCAGAGCCGCGGCGGCCGGCAGCATCGTGACGGATGCATTGTATGTTCCCACCGACCGCAGTTTCTCATTGAGAAAGTTTCGAACGGCCTTCATTTCCGTTTCAATGACGGCTGCCGGCAGGATGTCGTGCCAGGCGGGTCTGTTATCCGCTGAGTCGCCCGATGTTCCGTTCGGCGGAACAGCATCCGTGTCCGAAACCACCGACGCGGTTTCGTCTGATCCGCCGGACGTCCCGGCAGTCGGGGAACCATCGGCCGGTGCCGGGTCGCCGGCAATGTCCAGAGGATGATCGAAGAACACGTCGTAGGGAACACGGCCCAGATAGCGGCGTCCCTGTTCATCTTCCCAGACTTCATCGGGACGCGGTTGCTGCGAAGATGCCGCCTCAGGATTCCGCCGGAAGTGCGATTCTGTGGAGCGGCCCGGCGCAGCAGTCGGGGCAGCCGCAGCCGATGGGGATGCAACCGGTGCAGACGATTCTGACATAGCTCGTTCGGAGGAATCCGCTGACCGACGGCAGCCGGTCAGTGCTGCACTCAGAAGGACTGCGATCAGAGCGCGGGAAATGGTCACGGGCTGTTCCTGCCGGCCAGAACAACGGGTGTTCAGACGGGAAAGTCTCCTGTCAGCGGAGCGTCATACGCATCGTGCAGGGCTCGGGATACTGTCGTCACCAGTTGCTGCTGCTGCAGCGGCTTGTGCAGAACCGCGTCCGCTTCCACCTGATCGGCATGCCGTCGGATCTGCTCGCTCCGGTCGGAGGTGATCAGAATGCAGGGCCGGACGACGTCCAGATCCTTGAGTTGACGGATGGTTTCCAGCCCCGACATGCGGTGCATGTGCATGTCGAGAAGCACGATGTCGATCCGGCATTCCTGAACACAGTCCAGAGCTTCCTCGCCGCTGTCCACTTCCACAATGTCGAAACGAAACCGTCGTTCGAGGACTTCGCGGAGCGTCCTGCGGAATGTGCTGTTGTCATCGGCGATCAGCAGGCTGAAATCATCGGAGGATCTGTCGGCCAGCATGGTTCCGGTCTGCCCCGCGAAGTACGTGTGATCTGCGGAAAAAGGCTGCAGAAAATGTAGTTCCCCGGACACTCCTGGGAAAGATCCGGCTGCTGATGTCTTCGCGAATTCCGTGGATCGCTGTCTGCCGTTTGCCGGTCCTGCCGGGGAGCGGCCGGAGATTCGAGGATCGTCCCGGCCGGAGATCCCCGTGCACATCGGCCATCCGGGTTTTCGGATCCGTGGCGTCCGTTTCAGGACACCTGGTTCCGACTGCCGTCAGCGCAGCACCACCCAGAGAAACCCGCCGACGGCTGCGGCGGCCAGAAGAGCGGCGGCTGCGGCCGCGGCCAGGTATCTCAGAGGAATGCGAACCCGGAGCGTCTCGTCCGAATCACTTCGGGCATGTTTCAGGATGAATCCTGTTCCGTCCTGAAATGTGAGCACAGCGCCCGGGTTCAGGCGGGTGTAGGGCCGAAGGTCTCCGTCGACGAACGTGGGAAAACTGCGGGATTCCTGTTTCAGGTGCCAGTCCTGGCCGTCGAATTCCAGAAGACACTGCAGGGAATCGCAGGTGCGGCTCGCCACACGAATTTCGGCATCGTCGGCTGTTCCGACGCGGCAGCGGGCTGTGCGCAGTGCGGTTTTCCGCCCGCTGCGGATCGATTCGACGTACCAGCCGCGCGGGACGGTTCGTGCGGCGGCCGCCGTCACCGCCGGTCGGACCTCCCGGGCAGCGTTTCCGCCGGATGCAGGTCCGCGACGCGGATCCATCTGACGAACAGCCGGTGTTTCCTTCCCGGTGAATGTGTCGTCCCCTTCAGCCCGCAGGTGATGACTCGGCTGATCGACCCATGAGAGGGTCGATGTGATGAACGACCGCGACATCGGACGGCTGCGGTTTTCGGCCAGTTCGCGTTGCCGTGCCAGCTTGGCGCGAATCGTGATGAGCTTGCGGAAATCGAACTTCACCGGACGGCGTCGGGCATGATTTTCCAGAGCGGCGGCCACTTCGGCCGCGGACTGGTATCGTTTGTCCGGATCCCGCTGCATCATCCTGGCGACGATGTCGGAGATTTCCAGGGGCACTTCCGGATTGATCGCCTGGACGGGCGGAGCCGAACGGGTCCGCTGCGCTTCCAGCTTCTCGGAATTGGACCGGCAGTCGGCGAACGGAACACGCCCGGTCAGCGCGACGTACATGGTGCATCCCAGACTGTAGACGTCGGCCCGACAGTCGACACGGTCGCTGTTGAGCGACTGTTCGGGAGCGATGTAGTCCGGTGTTCCCAGGCAGTCGTGTCCGAAGATCATCGTCAGAGAAAACTCGGAGGCCCGGTCGTCTCCCACCAGAGCCAGGCCGAAATCGAGAACGGACGTGTGGCCCGTGTGATCGATGAGGAGATTGGCGGGCTTCATGTCGCGATGAATGATGTTGCGGTCATGGGCCGCCTGGAGTCCCAGGGCCGCCTGACGAAACATGTCACAGGCCATTTCCGGTTTCACGGGGCCTCCCAAAGCCACCATTTCGTGCATCGTGATGGCCCGCAGCAGATCCATCACCAGATAGTTCACTGCTCCCGTAGAACCGAAACAGTGCGTTCGCACCACATTGGGATGGTCGATCTGCATCCCGGCCCAGGCTTCCAGCTTCATGCGCGTCAGCATACCGGCGTCGGTCGCATACTGACTGGCCAGCACCTTGATGGCCACTTTCTCCCGGGTCCGCCCGTCTTCAGCGACGAACACGCAGCCCATGCCGCCCACACCGAGAATTTCGCGAATCCGGTAATGGTCGATCAGGAAGCCGCGATATCGGCCTTCCAGCAGACGCTCTGCCTGGAAAGGAGTCAGCACACGGCCTCGAACCAGCTGACGGGCCAGGTCCTCCGCAGTGACCGATGCACCGACATCGAACGTGCGACGGACTTTGTCCACCTGACGGGCGGTCAGCAGACCACTGCGCTCCAGCAGAGCCAGATAGTCTTCAGCCGTCGCCGTTGTCTCAGTCGATCCGGTCATGCGTCAGGACTGCAAAAATGGTGATGACTCCGGACACGCTCCGTTCGTTCGGAACCGTCTGGATTCCTGTTCCGAAATGCATTCGGATCAGACCGAAGATCTGCATGTGCACGATATGCATGCAGATCAGGACAGAACGTCCCGCCTGTTCAGGAATCGCCCCTGCCCATCGATCGGACTGTCACTGCAATTGTACACCAGCCGATCCGGGATGTGCGGCCGCGGAAAGGGCCCCGGATCGGATTTCGTCATTTCTGCTGCCGGATGCTCCATTTTGCGTTATGTCGGCCTGTAACACAATCGTCAGAACCGATTCCTTCACGCCTGCGGACTGCAGGGCAGAAAACCATGCTGTTGGTCCCCTGGCGAAGTCCGTCTTCCGTTTGTCCGGCAGGTTGTTGAAAAAAGCTGGCTTTCCAGAGCGATCTGCGAATTCCTGGAAGCGGCTCCCGGCCTGGCGTCACGACCCGGTGACGTGCATGTTGCGAGGGCGTGCAGACTGATGGCTTTTCCGTCGGAGGAAGTGACGCGGGCGAACGAGCCGTGAAACCGGTGGCGATCGGTCGGAAAAACCGGCTGTTGGGGGGGCAGTTCGGAGGTCGGTCATCGGGCGTCCGTTTTGATGAGCCTGACAGGAAGCAGCCGTCTGTGCGAAGCGGGTGCCTGAGCCGGGCTGCGTGAGGTTCTGACCGAACCTGCGCGGGGCGTTTCTGCGGAGTCGCTTCTGCCGGACGCATGGCCGCAGCAGTACCCGCAGCACAGATGGGCCATCGCCAGACGTCGGTGACAGGAACGACGCCGGAAAACAGCCTGTCGTTCGCTGTGCGCATGCCGAAATGAAATCCAGGGCCCTGACGGACGTCCGCATGTCGCCGTTCTGCCCGTGTGAATGCTGTGGAGTCTTTTCGCGCAGACGTTCGTTCTGTTGCTGGCTGTTCCGGCCTGGCTGTGCCATGGACTGGCTTTTCGTGACCCGACTTCCGCAGACACCCGCGTTCGGTGCACTGCCGATCAGGTATGACGGGGCTGGAATGCCGTTGCATGAGGATTTCGGTGTGTCCCGGAAACCGATTCCCACAAATGGACGGAAACCGTCTTCTTTCCGGCTGCACCACTCGGTCCGGACCTGCGCGGTATTGACATACCGCTCAATCCCGCTAAAAGAAGACAAAAAGATCTGCTTATGCAGTGTCGTGCTCCGTGGTGATCAGGCCCGCTGGAGACATCTGCCGGGCGATCAGTTCCAGACCGCAGAGATCGGTTTCCTGCCTGTTCAGGACGGTCATTTACAGAGAGAGGACAGCATTCATGTTCTGCAATCAGTGTGAACAGACTCAGAACGGGACCGGGTGCACGGAAATCGGAGTGTGCGGCAAAGACGAAGATGTTCAGTCGCTCCAGGAGATTCTGCTCTACGGAGTCAAAGGAATGGCGGCCTATGCGCACCATGCTCGTCGGCTGGGGAAAACGGACGACGGGGTGAATGCCTTCATTGAGGAGGCCCTGTTTTCCACGATGACGAACGTGAATTTCGATCTGGACTCCCTGTTTGAACTGGTGCTGGAGTGCGGACGTCAGAACATCCGGGTCATGGAGATGCTGGATGAGGGGCACACCGGGCGTTTCGGAACGCCGACGCCGGTGACGGTGCGGGAAGGCACCCTGTCCGGTCCTGGCATTCTGGTGACCGGACATGATCTGGTGGATCTGGCAGAGCTGCTGGAACAGACTGCCGGGACGGGGATCAACGTGTACACGCACGGGGAGATGCTGCCGGCCCACAGTTATCCGGAGCTGCGCCGGCATCCTCACCTGGCTGGTCATTTCGGGGGAGCCTGGCAGAACCAGGTCTGGGAATTCCCCCTGTTTACAGGACCGATCGTGGCGACGACGAACTGCATTCTCATTCCACCGGAATCATATGCGGACCGCCTGTTCACAACCCGGATGACAGCCGTTCCCGGTGGCACACGGATTCCGGACGGCGATTTTTCTCCGGTGATTGAGCGGGCACGGTCCTGCGATCCGCTGCCGGAGCAGTTCATCCGGGAATCCACGATCGGGTTTCATCACCGCACGGTTCTTCAGGCTGCCGATCAGATCGTTGATGCAGTGAAGTCGGGAGCCATTCGACGGTTTTATCTGATTGGCGGATGTGACGGAGCCGAAAGCGGCCGGAGTTTCTACACGGATCTGGCCAGAGCGACGCCGGAAGAAAGTATCATTCTGACTCTGGGATGCGGCAAGTATCGGATTCGCGATCAGGAATTCGGCGAGGTGGCCGGTCTGCCCCGACTGCTGGATATGGGACAGTGCAATGATGCCTGGGGCGCTGTCCGCGTGGCTCAGGCTCTTGCCGAAGCTTTCGGCTGCGGCATCAACGACCTGCCCCTGGAAATCGTGCTTTCCTGGTTCGAACAGAAGGCGGTGGCCGTTCTTCTGAGTCTGCTGGCTCTGGACATCCGCGGAATTCGTCTGGGCCCGGAACCGCCGGCATTCGTCTCTCCCCGCGTGTTCGATCTGCTTCAGGAGCGTTTCGACCTGAAGCTGATCGAACCGGCTCCACCGGCCGAACTGGTGCAGCTGGGAGTCTGACGATCTATGCGGAACCGGTCGGGCCGGAAGTTCCGGACACATCCGGACTGAAGGACATCGGGGCCATCGCCGGACGGCATTCGTCAGAAGAACCATTTGTCTGAAAGCCCGCGGTCCGGCCGCGGGACTTACGAGGGACAACGCATGCGCTGTATTGATGAAGAACGTCTGGAATCGGATCTGTCGTATCGATTTGACTACCTCTGCGAGTTCATTGGATTCACATCGGAGGACGCTTCCCGGATTCAGCAGTTCGCTCCGCATCTGGGGCCGCAGATCGGGGCGCTTGTGGACAAAACCTACACGCGGCTGCTGATGTACGATGCGACCGCACGGCACTTTGTGCCTCGACAGTCCGGGTACGGCGGCGTCCTTCCCGAGTCGCTGTCTGATGTCACCGAACAGCATCCGCAGATTCGGTTTCGAAAAGACCACCTGAATCGCTATTTTCTGCAGCTCATCGGACGTCCCGGCGGACCGAAAATGGCCGCCTACCTGGACATGGTGGGAAAAATCCACACACCGAAAGCGGGAAGCGAGGAAATCGATGTGCCGCTCATTCAGATGAACGTGCTGCTGGGCTTCGTTTCAGATATTCTCACGGAGTTCATTCTGGAATCACCGCTCGACCGTCCGACGGCCGCGGCAACCGTTCGTGCCTTCAACCGGCTGCTGTGGATTCAGAACGATCTGATCAGCCGCCATTACACGACTGCGGCCGCCTGTCGTGCGTCCTGTTCGACAGCGTCATGAACGGTTTTCGGTTCTGCTGAGAAAGATGTCTCGATGAATATCAGTGAAAGCGTCGAGGCCCTGCTGAACAGTTCTGACCGTGTCGTGGAACGGTTTTACGAACGGCTGCTGCGGCTGCATCCGGACCTGCGGCATCACTTCGAAACCCGAGACATGGAGGTTCAGGCGAGCATCGTCACCATGGCTTTGGTTTCCGTGGAAGCCTGGTATTCGAATCGATTCCCGGCGACCGAACACTATCTGAAGGTTCTGGGACATCGCCACTATCACAACGGAGTCCGGCCTGAGGATTTTGCCCGGTTTCGCGATGTGCTGCTGACGGTCCTGAAGGATTTTCACTCAGACGACTGGAGTGACGACCTGGCGCGACAGTGGTTCGATGCCATCAACCAGGCCGTTCAGGTGATGCTGCAGGGATACGAAAGCGTCTATACGCTGTGATGCCCCGATCGGAACCGTTCATCAGCCACGCCTTTCCATCGTCCGGCGGAACCGCCGGAGGACAGACAAAGAAACGGTCTGTTCCGGACGCAGGCAGACGCGCCGGCCGGTTCCGTGAGGTGCGGGCAGACCGGTCCGTGACGCCGAACCGGCCGCCATTGCCGCACTCCCGCCCCTGGGGGGATCAGTTGTTCTGAGTCGGCCGTTCCCATTCGCTGAACGTGGACCCGTTTTCCGCCAGTTCCTTCAGCAGGGGAGCCGGTTCCCACCAGAACCCCTGAGTATCGCGATAGTGGCAGATGCGGTCGTAGACCTTCTTCAGGCCGACCATGTCGGCATACTTCATGGGGCCGCCCCGCCAGGCAGGAAATCCGTAGCCGTACAGGTAGACGATGTCGATGTCGACCGACCTCAGGGCAATGCCTTCTTCCAGAATGAGGGCCCCTTCGTTGACCAGGGCATACATGGTGCGTTCGATGATCTCTTCGTCGCTGATCTTTCGCCGTTCGATGCCGGCTTCGGTCGCGAGCGATTCAATGAGCGCTTCGACTTCCGGGTCGGGGATCGGTCTGCGTCCTTCGTACCGATACCAGCCGGCCCCGGTTTTCTGTCCATAGCGCCCCATCTCATACAGTTTCGGAGCCACCAGCGGCTGCCGCATTCCTTCCGGAATCGTGTCCTTGATTTCTTCGTTGATGCGCCAGAACACATCGATTCCGGACAGGTCAGAAACCGCGTGGGGGCCCATCGCCATGCCGAAGTCCGTATGGGCTTTGTCGACCTGTTCGACGGACGCGCCTTCTTCCAGAACGAACTGAGCTTCCCGCTGGAAGGGCCAGAACATCCGGTTGCCGACGAAACCGAAGCAGTTGCCGACCAGAACGCCGATTTTGCGAAGCCGTTTGGCAAGATCCATCGACGTGGCAATGACATCCTGGCCCGTTTTCTCTCCACGAACGATTTCCAGCAGTTTCATCACATTGGCCGGGCTGAAAAAATGGTGGCCGATGACACTTTCCGGCCGCTTCGTCGCGGATGCGATGGCATCGACGTCCAGAGTCGACGTGTTTGTTGCAAGAATCGCGCCGGGTTTGGCCACCGCATCGAGTTCTGAAAAGATCTGTTTTTTCAGATCCATTCCTTCGAATGCGGCTTCCACGATGATGTCCGCATCGGCCAGATCGCTGTAATCCGTGGTCCCGGTGATCAGGGCCATCCGCTGATCCACGTCTTCCGGCGTCATTTTTCCGCGTTTCACGGACACGTCATAGTTCTGGCGGATTCGGTCGAGGCCCTTTTCGAGGACGTCCTGGCTGACTTCCTTGATCACCACCGGAATTCCGGCATTCGCGTAGGTCATGGCGATTCCGCCGCCCATCGTTCCGGCTCCGATCACGGCAGCCGACCGGATCTCCCGGCGCGGCGTTTCTTTGGTGATTCCGGGGATCTTCCCGACGGTCCGTTCGCCGAAGAAGGCATGAATGAGGCCCTGCGACTGGGTACTGGCCAGACATTCGCCGAAAATGCGGAATTCGTTTTTCGAACCGTCTTCAAACGACATCGTCCCGGCGGCTTCCACCGCTTCGATGCAGCGCAGGGGAGATTCCTGGCCGCGCGCTTTGCGGGCCACATTCTTCCGCAGTTCTTCCAGAGCCGCCGCATTCGCGTCCGGATCACCGAGTCGATCTGTGAGTTCACTTGTTCGGCGCGGCGGTTCCCCCGCGTCGGCCAGTTCCCGCGCCCACTGGACGGCGTCGGCAACCAGGTCGCCTTCAGCCAGCCGATCGATGATTCCCAGTTCCACAGCCTCCGCGGCCGGAATCATCGTCCCCGAGGCAGCGATTTCCGCGGCTTTCGGAATCCCGCACAGACGCGGCAGACGCTGCGTTCCCATGGCGCCGGGAATGAGCCCCAGTTTGACTTCAGGAAGTCCAATTCGAGCTGTCGGTGTGGCGATTCGGTAGTGGCAGCCCAGGGCTGTTTCCAGTCCCCCTCCCAGAGCATTGCCGTGAATCGCGGCAATGACCGGTTTGTCACAGGCTTCGATGCCGTTGATCATGTCGTGCATCGGAAATTCATCGCCCGGCCCACGTTCCCGCAGAGCACCGAATTCCGAAATGTCGGCACCTCCGGAAAACGTGCTCCCGCCACCGGTGATCACGATCGCACGAACGGTGTCCTTTGCCGCTTCCGTCCGGACGGCCGCCAGCAGAGCGCGACACAGATCCTGGCTGAGGGCGTTGACGGGAGGGTGATTGAGTGTGACGACAGCAACATCGTCCTGATGGTCCACCTGAACGAGACTGGTCATGAAACATCCTCAGCAAAATGCCACGAATTCAGACAAAACATCGGCAGCGTCAGATCTGCCGCTCAGAACCTCCGCCGCATCGATTGTCGTTGGATCCGATCATCGATACCATTGGTTCTACCGAACGGTCGGAAAGTTACCAGTGTTCCGGGACGGCGTCAAAGCAGAAAACGGGTTCTCTTCTGCCGGCGGCCTTCCGGCTGCTGTCTGATGAAGCCGCTTCGGAACTGTGTCGGTGTGAATTCGTCGTGACATCCCTGGGAAGCAGCAGCCATGACAGACCGGTTTTCTCTTGCGGAACAGCACGCTCTGATCACGGGCGGCACACGTGGCATCGGTCTGGCGATCGCTCGGGGATTTCTCGAAGCGGGAGCCCGTGTCACGATCTGCAGCCGGCGGCAGGAGAACGTGGACGGTGCCGTGCAGGAGCTGAGCGAGTTCGGCGACCGTGTTCTGGGGGTCGCTGCTCATGTGGGAAAAGCGAACGATCTGGAAGGCCTTTTGGACACGGCTGAGGATCGGTTCGGTTCCGTGCAGATTCTGGTGAACAATGCCGGGACGAACCCATACTACGGGCCCATCATCGATTCGGATGAAGCCGCCTGGGACAAGACGATGGAAGTCAATCTGAAAGGTCCCTACATGCTTTCCCGGCGGGTGGCCCGCCGGATGGTGGCGGCCGGTGGCGGGTCGATCATCAACATCGCCTCGGTGGCCGGCCACATCGCCTCTCCCATGCAGGGGATTTATTCCATCAGCAAGGCGGGGGTGATCATGCTGACGAAGGTGATGGCCCGGGAGCTGGGTTCGCAGGGAGTCCGGGTGAACTGCATCTGTCCTGGAGTCATCAAAACGCGGCTCAGCGAAGCACTGTGGGCCGATCCGCAGGCGGAAAAACAGGCGGCTGCCCTGAAGGCTCTCGGCCGGGTCGGCACCACGGATGAACTGATCGGAGCCGCCCTGTACTTTGCTTCCGACGCCGCGTCCTTCACAACCGGGGCCGTTCTCAATGTGGATGGCGGCATGGTGATTTAGAATTCCGGTCACATTCTGCTGTCATCCGTCCAGGGTGATCATGCAGAATGGCGCCTGTGTTTCCCTCCCACTGATGTCCTGCGTCGCCGGGACTGCTTTCCTTCCGGAGTGTTCTGTCATGAGACTGTGTGGCTGTGTTGCCGTCGTGCTGCTGGTATCTGTTTCCTCCTGGTCCATGGGAATGGCCCAGGATTTCGTGCCGCTGTTCAACGGGAAGGATCTGTCCGGATGGCATGGGTGGACGCACGCCGCGATGACGGACCTGCAGGACGCATCGGACGAACAGCGCCAGGCCCGATTCGACGAATGGACGGCCGATGCCCGGAAGCACTGGTCAGTCGTCGATGGGGAACTGATCAACGACGGTCACGGGGCCTATCTGGCAACGGACGGAAACTACCGCGATTATGAGCTGCGCCTGCAGTACCGAACCGTGCCGCGTGCGGACAGCGGTATCTATCTGAAAGGCTGCCCTCAGGTTCAGATCTGGGACTATACGGATCCGAAAAAGTTTCGCATTGGAGCCGACCTGGGCAGTGGCGGACTGTGGAACAACTCGCCTGGAAGTCGTGGAAAGGATCCGTTTGTTCTGGCGGACCGCCGATTCGGCGAATGGAATTCCTTTCGCATCGTCCAGGTCGGTTCGCGCACCAGTGTCTGGCTGAATGATCAGCTTGTGGTCGACCATGCTGTGATGGAAAACTACTTCGACCGCGGTGCCCCGCTGCCTGTCAGCGGACCCGTGGTGCTCCAGACTCATGGAGGAGAAATTCGCTGGAGAAACATCGAGATTCGCGAGCTGACCGCCGACGAAGCCAATGCTGTTCTCGCCGGTCATCGGGAACAGGCCTTTCGGTCTCTGTTCGACGGAAAGACTCTTCGGGGCTGGCAGGGGGCGGTCGACGACTATGAAGTCGTGGACGGCGCGATTCAGTGCCGCAGCGGACGCGGCGGAGTGCTGCTGACGGAGGAAGAATTCGATCATTTCATGGTGCGTCTCGAATTTCGTCTGCCGCCCGGCGGAAACAACGGACTGGCCATTCGTGCTCCGCTGGAAGGCAATCCGGCCTATGAAGGGATGTGTGAACTGCAGGTGCTGGATTCCGAACACGAAAAGTATGCCCGCCTGGATCCTCGCCAGTACCACGGATCTGCCTACGGAATGGTTCCGGCACGCCGCGGCTGGCTGAGGCCGGTGGGCGAATGGAACTTCCAGGAGGTCACTGTTCAGGGCAGTTCCGTGCGCGTGGAACTGAACGGATCGGTCATTCTGGACGCCGATCTGTCTGAAGTGAGCGAGTTCATGAACAATTCGGCTCACAACGGAAAAGACCGCACCCGGGGATATTTCGGCTTTGCCGGACACAGTGATCCGGTCGCCTTTCGAAACATCGCTGTCCGTCGTCTGCCGCCGCCGGAAGAATGAACGTCGTCCGGAATCCTTCTCAGGTGAACCGGCTCATGATGAGCCGGTTCGTGCTGCCCGGACCGCGCTGCACCGGCCTGTCACTGACCGATGCCAGCGGAAGCGGGCACCTGGGCACCTGGTTGTGCCTGTTGTTCCGGGCAGCCTGGCAGAACTGTCGCAGGCGGGGCCGGGTCCGGTTCTGTGGAACTGCTTCGGGGATCAGTGGGAACCGCTGACCGATGAGCGGTCGCCCGGCGGTGATGCGGGCGTGTTCCCTGAGCACACGGAAGACGCCCGGTGGCGGCCTGTGGATCCGGATGCGGTCGGGATCGGGCGACGCAGCGGGGCCGTCAGACGCTCCCAGCCGATCTCCAGATACATCGGAGGCAGCAGCAGGAGATACAGAAGTCCTCCGGGACGCCAGTATTCCGAGAAACAGTGCGGGCAGTAGCAGCGGCGCAGACCGAACACGGCCAGGATCAGTCCGGGAAGTCCCGATGGTGCCCGGCGCAGGCGACGGCGGCAGAAGGGGCAGCGAAAAATGTCGGAAATCATGATCGGACGGCTTTCAGCAGGACGCCGCGAGACCCGGACCAGTCGGGACGACCGTGCCGCCGGGTGAACATCGGTCGAAGGGAAGAAGGCATGGCTGGCGCCACGGGTTTCGCAAATGTCGTACCGAAGTTCTGGCACAGGGGACGCAGTCCAGACAGACGCAGGCCGCATTTCATAATGCGCTTCGGCTGCTGAACAGGACGGGACGGAATGCTTTGGAATCTGAACAGCCGTTTCAGGCCGTTTCGGAAAAGCACGCCGCCGGGTTTCACTTGTTGACCAGGTTTTCCATGAGCTGGATGCCGGCGGGGCCGACGAGCACAACGAAGATTCCCGGGAAGATGAACAGCACGAGCGGAAAGATCATTTTGACGGCCGTCTGCTGGGCTTTCTCCTCAGCCATCTGCCGCCGCTTCACACGCATGCTGTCCGACTGGACACGCAGGGCCTGGGCGATCGACGCTCCGAACCGGTCGGCCTGAATGAGGATGGCGGCCAGGGCCCGAACATCGTCCACCCCTGTGCGGACGCCCAGATCGTGCAGAACCTGTCGGCGGGGAATCCCCATCTGAAGCTGCATGTTGGCGGTCGCCAGCTCCTGACACACTTCGGGGGCCCCGGTGGCCAGTTCTTCGGACACGCGGCGCATACCGGCATCCAGCCCCAGCCCGGCTTCCACGCAGACGACCAGCAGGTCCAGGGCGTCCGGAAGCTGCAGGAAGATTTTCGACTGACGCGACATCTTCAGAAAGGTCAGAACCAGTTCCGGCAGGTAGAACCCGGCCCCGGCTCCGATCACCCAGGCCATCCACGCATTGCTGCCGCCGCGGGCCAGAGCCCAGCTTCCGCCGCAGAGCAGTCCCAGTCCCAGTGCGACCACCTTGATGGCCAGGAAGTTGCGGCGGGCGTTGGGACCGGAAAATCCGGCATTGGCCAGCCGGATTTTCAGGCTGTTTTCTTCCTCTTCGTTTCCCGAATCGAGTGCTTTCGAAAGGGTCGGCGCCGTTTTCTCAATCAGACTGCCAACGGCCCCCGGGCCACCGATCCCTTCGGACGTGTCCCTTCGGCGGCCGGGATGCTGAAGACGTTCCAGACGTTCGGCAGCGCGCGACTGCTTCTTCGTGAACAGGCCCATCAGTGCCCACACGACGCTCGCCGCACCGATGAAGGCGGCAACTGGTATGATCAGATCGATGTTCATGATGGCGAATCCGGCGTAACGGTTCCGGCTGGCGGAATGTTCGAATGAAAAGGCCTAAACTTTGATGTCGCAGATTTTTCGAATGACGTAGGCACCGATGATCTGCATCACGATGGCCCCGGTCAGCATGCGGCGGCCGTCTTCGTGTTCGAACAGAACCATCACATAATCGGGGTTCAGGTAGTACACGGTGAAAAACAGTGCGATCGGCAGAGCGATCAGCACGATTCCGCTGATGCGGCCTTCACCCGTGAGAGCCTTGACCTGTCCGAGAATTTTGAAGCGTTCCCGGACCAGGCCGCTGATCTTGCTGAGAATTTCCGCCAGATCGCCGCCTGCCTGCCTCTGAATGGCCACAGCCGTGACAAAAAACTGCAGGTCGACATTCGGCACGCGCACCAGCATGTTGCGCAGCGCCTGATCAATGGGAATTCCCAGATTCTGTTCCTCAAAGGCATTGTGAAATTCATCCGCGATCGGCGACGGCATTTCACTGGCGACGACACTGAGCCCGGATGCCAGGCTGTGGCCGGATCGCAGTGCCCGGGCCATCAGTTCCAGGGCATCGGGAAGCTGTTTTTCGAACTTTCGGAACCGGCGTTTCCGTCGAAACATCAGCCAGCCCCACGGCAGGGCGGCTCCCAGCAGGCCGCCCAGCGGCAGCAGAGCGGCAGGCGCCCGCACGATCATCAGACTGCACGTTCCCAGCACCGCCAGCCCGGCACACAGTGCGAGAAACTGTTCCACTTTCAGGGGAGATTCAGCCTGCTGAAAAAACAGCGGCAGCTTTTCGAATCGCCGCGTCAGTGTGCTGAACACGCCGGAGGCAGTCGTGTATCCGTCCTGAATCAGTTCTTCGGCGATCTGACTGGTGCCGGCGGTCCGCTGCCCGGTGAACGCGGCCAGACGCGACTCGACCCGGGTCGCCGTTCGGCTCTGAACAAACATGCCGATGCCGGCGACCAGAGTGACCGCTCCGATGAAGGCCGCGGCCAGGATGATGATGGTCGGATCCATGGCTGTGTGTTTTCAATAAAAAGTGCGGATGGTTCGGCAGATCGTTTCGTGTGTTTCTGCGGAGGCTGTTCGGATTACGGAGAGTGCAGAACCCGCTGCTGAAAGATTCCTGGAGGAAGACGCACACCGGCGGCTTCGAGCTGTTCGATGCACCTGGGGCGAACTCCCGTTGCTTCGAAGTGTCCCCAGGCTTTGCCGTTTTCATCGATTCCGTCCTGCACGAAAACGAAGATGTCCTGCATGACGATCGTGTCCTGTTCCATGCCCACGATTTCCGTGATGTAGGTGACTTTGCGCGGTCCTCCCTGCAGCCGATTGGCCTGAATGATGAGATTCACGGCCGAAGCGATCTGTTTTCGCAGAGCCGTGAGGGGCAGTTCCACACCGCTCATATTCACCAGCGTTTCGATCCGGGAAATGGCGTCGCGCGGGTTGTTCGCGTGGACGGTTGTCAGTGAACCGTCGTGACCGGTGTTCATCGCCTGGAGCATGTCGAGCGTTTCTCCGCCCCGGCATTCCCCGATGATGATCCGGTCCGGACGCATTCGCAGGGCGTTCTTCACCAGATCAGTGGCGGATACCTGGCCTTTCCCTTCGATGTTCGGAGGGCGCGTTTCCAGACGCAGAACGTGATCCTGCTGAAGCTGGAGTTCGGCTGCATCCTCGATCGTGATGATACGGTCTTCGTTGGAAATGAAGCTGGACAGCGTGTTCAGCAGCGTTGTCTTTCCCGATCCCGTCCCGCCGCTGATGATCATGTTCAGACGGGCCTTCATGCCGCCTTCCAGAAACATGACCATTTCGGGAGTGAAGGCGCCGAACTTCAGGAGGTCTTCCAGAGTCAGCGGATTGGAACCGAATCGCCGGATGGTCAGTGACGGACCGTCCAGGGCCAGAGGAGGAATGATGGCATTCAGCCGCGATCCGTCGGGAAGGCGGGCATCGACCATCGGAGATGTTTCATCGACGCGGCGGCCGACTTTGGACACGATGCGGTCGAGAATCTGCAGGAGATGTTCGTCATCTCGGAAGGTCACGTCCGATTTGACGATGCGGCCGTTCTTTTCCAGAAACACGTTCTTCGGACCGTTGATCATGATGTCCGCCACGCCCTCTTCCTTGAGCAGCAGTTCCAGCGGGCCGAAGCCGAACGCTTCATCCAGCACCTCTTCCACCAGCCGTTCCCGTTCGGAACGGTTGAGCATGGGGTTTTCCGTGTCGCACAGATGCTCAACGACGACCCGGATCTCACGCCGCAGGGAATCTCCTTCGAGTTCCGAAAGACGGGTCAGATCCAGTTTCTCCACGAGTTTTCCGTGGATGAGTTCTTTGAGGGACTCGAATTCGTTCGATGAACCTTTCGCCGCAGCCGTCTGGATGGCCATCGCTGCATCTCCTGTCAACATCCCCGTGAGCGGACCGCACCGGCCCGGCCGGCGAACCTGGACGGACCGGCCCGGATGGAACCGTATTCGGAACCTAGGTCACGAACGGGCCGTCTGCTGTCCGGTTCTGACAGCGCGTTGCCGATTTGCCGCATTCCCCCGCCGCCGGGAGTTCCGTCTGCACCGACTGTGCCGTCTGGAAGAGCCGTGGCGATCGCAGCGGCTACCGCGGCCGGGCGCACGTTCCGGCGGCCGTGTCGGGCGCAGTCAGACGTCCCGCCGCAGTTCGTGCAGCAGGATGCCGGCGGCCACGGCCGCATTCAAAGACGACACATGACCGCGCATGGGAACAGCGACGCGGCGAGAGCAGCGTTTCAGAAGATCCGGGGCGATTCCCTGAGCTTCACTGCCGATGATCAGCACGGCGGGGCCGCTGCCGGACAGAACCCGGACATCGTCGCTCCCCTTTTCATCGGCCGCCACGAACACACAGCCCTGCCCGGCCAGACAGTCCGCAGCCTCGCAAAGATCCGGACACCGAACCAGCGGCACATGATTGACCGCTCCGGCAGAAGCCCGCGCCACATGCGGCGTGATTCCGACCTGCTGACGCATTCCGATGATGACGGCTGTCACAGCCGCCGCATCACAGTTTCTCAGAATCGCCCCCAGATTGTGTGCGTCCTGAATTCGGTCGCACATCAGGAACAGCGGCGGCAGCAGATGCTTCCGGGCCTGCTGAAACAATCCGGGCAGATCGGCGATCGAACCGCAGGGAAATTCTCCCATG
>WFTL01000124.1 GCA_015485495.1 Planctomycetaceae bacterium | reverse complement strand
TTCTGGGAACATGGGCAGAACAGATTCGGCAGTTGTGTGAAGATCAATTCGATGTGGATGCCGTGGCGGCCAGGGAAATCGACGCAGAATTCGCCGCTTCTGATCGTGGCACCTGCGACATTGTACACACGCTGCTGCCACATGCGTTCGAACGCGGGCAGATGCTGCGTTCCCGGGTTCACATCACGACCGTGCATCACTGGACTCAGGCGGATCAGTACGCAGATGTCCTTCGCCGTGCGGAACACATCGTGACGGGGGCTTCGGAATGGAAGCACAAAATGCAGCAGCGGGGTGTCCCGGCCGAACGGATCACGGTGGTCCACAGTGGCGTATCGGACGCATTCCTGCACGATCTCCCTGACCGTCGCCATGATGATCCACTGATGCGAATCGGTTTTTTCGCGAAAGGAAACAGCAATGAAGACGACCGCAAGGGCAGCGATCGGCTGAAGCAACTGGCCCGCCGGATCGTTCAGCATGGTCTGGCAGATCATTACCGTCTGGTTCTTTCCGGTGACGGATGGGAAGAAACTGCCGAAGAAATCCGGTCCTTTGGTCTCGCAGTGGACGATCGCGGCCGTGTCCCACGGGAGCATGTGCCGGCCCTGTACGACGATGTGGACGCGTATCTGGTTCTGTCGCGTGTCGAAGGAGGACCGGCCACCACGGCGGAAGCCATGGCCCGCGGATGTCTGGTGATTTCCACTCCGGTGGGCCTGTCGGCCGACGTGGTTCAGCACGATGTCAACGGGTTTCTCATTTCCCAGGAGAACGCAGTGGCCGATACGCTGGACCTTCTGGAGTCGCTGAGGCCGGATCCGGAACGGCGGGCCCGCGTGTCCCGGACCGCGGCGGCCTTCGCCCGGGATCATCTGCCGTATGCCGTCACGTTCGCAAACCTGAAGCGGCTGTATATCGACATGGTTCGCCGGCTGGCCGATTCGCTTCCTTCGTTTTCCATTGAACCGTCGCGGAACGGAGACCGTTCTGATGACGCCGTCGGAGTGTGATGCGTGTCTGTTTCCGTGTCCGTCATCATCCCGACGCATCAGCCGCCGGACCGGATCTGCCGGACTCTGGCTTCGCTCGTCCGGCTGCCGCGGAACGATTTCGAAGTTCTGGTGGTGGTCAATGGAAAAGCAGCGCAGATCAGCTCCCCGACGTGGAACGACCTGCCGAAGTGCCCGAATTTTCGCCTGATTCGCGAACCGTCGTTCGGCCTGCTGGCCGGCCGGCACCGGGGATTTCAGGAAGCGGCTGCGGATGTCGTCGTGTTTCTCGACGACGATGTGGAAATCGGTCCGGCCTGGGGGGAAGCGATTCGGGAATGTTTCGCCGATCCGGGCGTGTGTCTGGCCGGAGGTCCCAGTGTCCCGGAATACCAGGTGCCGCCGCCGGACTGGCTCGATACGTTTTTCTGGCATCAGGAACAGGCTTCCTGGTGCAGTTATCTGAGTCTGCTGGATTACGGGCCGGCAGTCTGCGACATCGATCCCCGCCTCATCTGGGGACTCAACTTCGCCATCCGCCGGCAGACGCTTCGGAATCACGGCGGCTTCCATCCGGACGGTGTCCCCTGGGAACTGCGGCGATACCGCGGCGACGGAGAAACGGGCCTGGCGGAAACAATCCGTCAGGCCGGCGGCCGGGCCGTCTATCATCCCGAAGCACGTGTCACTCACCACATCCCGGCGGCCCGTCTGACACCCGTTTTCTTCCGAAAACGCGCGCTGCTGCAGGGCATTTCCGATTCGTATACACAAATCCGTTCTTCCGGCGGACTCGTTCCCGTCGCAGCAGACGGTGTCGGGGTCCGCCTGGGGAACAGCATGCGGCGTCTGGCACGGGCGGTTCTGAAACGGTCGGCCGATGCCCCATCGGTGATGCAGAACCAGATTCAGCAGGCCCGGGAAGCCGGAATGCGGTTTCATCGCCGGGCCGTGCAGCGCGACGCCCGTCTGCTGGAATGGGTGTTGCGGGAAAACTACTGGGACTACACTTGTCCTCCGACCGGCTGACACCTGTTTCCACGGAACCGTTTATGACCGTTGAATACGTCCGCAATCTCGATCAGACCATCGCCGTGATTCTGCGCGCCGATCACCGGGGGGAAGGGATCGAGTTCTTCACGCCCGATGTGTTTTCTCAGCAGCTCGCCTACATGAATCGCCCGAAGGGCTACGTGATTCCCCCGCACGTTCACAATCCTGTTCAGCGGGATGTCCTGTGGACGCAGGAAGTGCTCTTCATTCGTTCCGGCCGCGTCCGCGTGGACTTTTTCACGGACGGGCGACACTACATCGAAAGCCGCATCGTGGCCGCCGGAGACGTCATCCTGCTGGCCGCCGGAGGACATGGCTTCGAAATGCTGGAACCCAGTGAAATGATCGAAGTCAAACAGGGGCCGTACTGCGGCGACCAGGACAAGACCCGCTTTGATCCTCCCGATCCCGACGAGATTCGTATTGTTCAGTGAATCGCACCACGGAATGAATCCGCCGCTGATTCGTTTCTGAGATCGCCTGCCGTGTCCCGACCTGACCGGGGAGTCGCCCAGCCGAATGCCACCGTTTTCCGATTACAGCCGCTACTACGACCTGCTTTATGCCGACAAGGATTACGATGCGGAAGCCGCCGGTGTGACCGCGCTTCTGGACCGCTTCGGCAGCTCTCCTCGGCGTCTTCTGGAACTGGGCTGCGGCACCGGACGCCATGCCCGGTGTCTGGCTGATCGCGGTTACCACATCACGGGAATTGAACGGAGCGACAGCATGCTGCATCAGGCACAGCAGCGTGCGGTTGCTGCGGAGGCCGGGGAAGGCCGGTCCGGGTCGTTCACTCCCCTTCCGGGCGATGCCCGTTCGGTCCGGCTGGATGTCCGTTTCGATGCCGTGCTGTCGCTGTTTCATGTGGTCAGCTATCAGACGTCTGCGGATGATGTCGACGGACTGTTTGAAACGGTTGCCTGTCATCTGGAACCGGGTGGTCTGTTCGTGTTCGATGTCTGGTACGGGCCGGCGGTTCTGTTTTTGCGCCCGCAGGTGCGCGTGCGGCGGATCGAGGATGATCGAATCTCAGTGGTCCGCATTGCCGAACCGGCGCTGGACGAAAATGCCTGTCGGGTCGATGTGGATTACACGGTGTTCGTCACCGACCGCCGTACGGGGACCGTGGAGCAGCTTCAGGAACGGCACCGCATGCGGTACTTTTTTCGGCCGGAACTGGAACGGATCGCGGCCGCCCACGGGCTGCACATCGTCCACAGTGAGGAATGGATGACGGGGAAGCCGCCGTCGCAGAATACCTGGGGTGTGTGTTTCGTTGCCGCCCGGTCCTGACCGATCGCCGACCGATTTCGGAGTCCCGTGCTTTCATGATTCCCGTCAACGTGCCCCGCCTGGCCGGCAACGAACTGAAATACCTCACCGAGTGCATCGAAACCGGATGGATCAGCAGTGAAGGTCCGTTCGTGCACCGTTTCGAAGAACAGTTCGCTCAAAGTG